>CAYLSF010000399.1:0-6450 GCA_964385675.1 uncultured Saprospiraceae bacterium | reverse complement strand
AAAGGCAACTGTCAATGAAGCATTGAAATTATTTAAGAATTTTCCTGTCTATAATGAACTATCAAATGCTTCGATTCAAGACTTTTGGACAATTTTGATTTATCATATAAAAAAGCGAGAAAACGATAGAAATGAATTTGAACGTCGCCCCGAAAATTTAGATAAATCGAAAAGAGTGTTGATTGAAGCATTTGATAAAGAAGAGCCAGAGATATTAGCAGCCTTAGCGAAGATATGGGATGAAATACTGGCTGATGCGGGTTTATATTTTGATTATGAAGCAGCACGTAATCCAATTCAACTGACAGATAACTTATTGGCTTATATTAAGTTTAAAGCAACTAAACAGCAAATTCCTTATCAAAAACTGAGTTCGGGGATCAAAAATTTCATTTTTAGAATTGGACATTTGTTTAGTTTGTATTTTAATCGAAAAATAGATAATGGTTTCTTATTAATAGATGAACCTGAAAAAAGTCTATATCCCGATTTTTTATATGATTTAATAGAAAAATTTGAAGCGGTTATTGATGATAAAACTCAAGTTTTTGTGGCGACACATAACCCAATTATTGCCGCTCAATTTGAGCCTTACGAGCGATTTATCTTGGACTTCGATAAAGAAGGATATGTGAGTGTACGTCGAGGAACTGCACTGATAGGCGATGATCCAAATGATATTTTAACGGATGATTTTTTGGTGCAAAATATAATGCCTAAACAAGGTGAAATAGCTTGGGAACAGTATAAAAATTTGAAAAATGAAATTAGAATTATGAGTAAGAAACCAACCTTAATTAATGGAGAACAAGAGAAATTGTATGAGTTAATTGGAGAAATGTCCGAATTAGGAAGAAAATATAATTTTTAATGAAGTTTTTAACCAAAATGCCCAAGTCTTCTATTTTGAAAAATGGCTTAACGTATAAAGCAGGTAACGCTATTAATAACCGTAAGTTACTAAAAGCCCTATTAGACGAACAGAAGAGTTTTTGTGCTTACACCGAACAGTATATTTTGAGAGACGAGGAGGGTACATTTCCAGAATCAGTCGATATTGAGCATTTTACGGCTACATTAAAAAATACCCCATCTGATGATTATTATAATTGGTATGCCGTGCTACATAAAATTAACATCAAAAAAAGAGATGAAAAATATGAAAATGCAACTTTTCATCAGTCTCGCTTTTTCCAAAATAGGGTGAAATTAGATGCTCGAATTGAATATGATGCTAATGATAATTTTTACTATGAAAAAGATAAAGAAGATATAGAAGCCCGTGATTTTATAGATTTCATTCAAATAGACTCTCCTATGATTGCAAAACGAAGGTTGGCTCATTTAAAAAGACTCAAAACTATTCGTGAAGCACTTAAAACCAATGTTGCTTTTGTGGAATATTTGTTAAAACATCCCAATGAGTTAGCTTTTATCACCGCTATCGAAAAGACATTTGAGGTTGAATTAGAATCGAAACTTTAAGTTTTACTCTATAAACAAATCACCCATAACCACCTCATTCCGTACTAACATATTTGCATACTTATTCTTCGCTACGCCATAAGTAGTAATCATCGTAAGAAATACCGATTTTTTAGTTTGGGTAACGGTTTTAAAAGTCGCTATTTTAGAGCGTAATTTATCTGCATAGCTTTTATCAATGGAAAACGTATCTAAAGAAAATTTACATTCGCATAAATTAATGACTTGATCTCTTCGGTCAATCAATAAATCAATTTGTGCAGCTTTTTCATCCGTTTTACCTCGCCACGAGACATTGTAGGATTGAATGCCACTAATGCCTAGTGCCTTTTTGATTTGCCAAACGTGATCCAAGCAAACTTGCTCAAAAGCGAAACCTTGCCAGGTGCGTTGAATAGGGCTATCAATCAAGTTAATCCAACTATCTTTTCCATGATGCTTACCATTTTTAAGAAACTTGAAATAGAATGCGGTGTAGTAATCTGATAACCGGTAAAGGATATTTTTTTGTTTATTATCTAACGCTGTGTAAGAAGAGATAAAGCCACTTTCTTCTAAATCTAATAATACTTTTGTCAATGTACCGCCCGATGAAATTCCTGTTAACTTGATAATTTGACTGCGTTGTAAGCCTTCTGTTTTTGTAGAAAGGGTCTCTACTATTTTTTCATAGATTTCATATCTACGGAAAAGAGAACGATAGAGATTGAAAAACTCATTTCGTAATAAACCTGCGTTATCAAAGAGTAAGGCTTGAATATTTTGAGGTACACTTAAATGAGGCTGAACGGCATCTAAATAATAAGGAATGCCCCCTAAAATCATATACAATTGAATGATTTGGTACCGTTCCAAATCACAATTTTTAGAAGCGAGCATCGCTTCGGTCTCTTGTAAATTGAAAGGTTCAATTTTCATTTTTTGCGTGATTCTATTGTGGAGTCCACCGCTATTATTGATTAAAATATTGACCATCCATGAAGCTGCTGAACCGCAGACGATTAGTAATACATCCTTTCGATTTGTTGCCCAACTATTCCAAAAATGCTCTAAACCCATAACAAAATCGGAATTAGGTGTATCAAACCATGGTAATTCATCAATAAAAATGACCAATTTACCTTTATGTTTTTGAGTTTGATTGTCTAAATGCTCCATCAATCGCTGAAAGGCTATCAACCAATTCTTAGAGAATTTTTGAAAGACTAGATTAGATTGTTTTTGGAGGGTCGTATCAAAATTAAATAATTGCTGTTCTGTATTAGCATTGGCTAAACCAGAAATCTGAAAATTGAAACTATAGTTAAAATACTCTCGAATTAAGAAGGTTTTTCCGACTCTTCTCCTACCATAAACTGCCAGAAACTCTGACTTTTTACTGTTGAGAATTCGATTAAGTTGATCAATTTCGTTTTGTCGCCCAACAATAGCATTACTCATCATACAGCCAATTTGTTAGTAAAAATATAAGTTTTGGCTGCAAAACTCAAATCTTACAGCCAAAACTAGTATAAAATCATCAGTTTTGGCTACAAGTTGTTATTATCGCAATAATTTCTGCAAATATGCTTTCACATTTTGCGAAGGTCGAAGAGCATCGGCAGCTACAATTTTGCCTTGCGGATCAATCAAAATATAGCGGGGCAGGGTTTTAACTTGATAGGTATTCATTAAACCTTGTCCTTTTGGAATAAAGGAGTGATAATCCGATGTCTTATTTTTATTCAACCAATTTGTCCAACGTTCTTTTTTGTTATCGGTGGAGATACTCCAAAAGACGATGTTTTGACCTTTGAAATCTGATTTGAGTTGATTGAAAATGGGCATTTCTTTGACGCAGGGTTTACACCAGGTCGCCCAAACGTCTATATAAACATACTTGCCTTTGAAATCACTTAATTTGATGGTTTGTCCATTGGCATCCGTACTAACGATTTCGGGAGCAGTTGCTCCTTCTTTAAGCTTAATCATTTTATTGTAAACCCTATCTATGCTATTTTTATAAACTGTATTATTGACTTGATTTTGAAATAGTTCATAAAAAGGCGTTGGGTTTTCGACTTGCTCTTTGGTAAAATATTCATAAATTGAACGTGTTTTTAAGTAATTATTGATAGCAGAATTTGGGAAAATTTGGTCAATCAATTGGTATTTGAAGGTAAAAAAGTTGATTTCCGTATTGGTTGTACCTCCTACTGCATCGTAGAAGATTTTTTCTAAATAGCCATATAGGTAATTACGATATTTTAAGGATAAGACTAAGTCTCCTCGCTCAAAGTCTAAAGACTCAATATAAGTTTGATTTGGATCAGAATCGTCTTTTTTAGGAATTGCAGCATAGTATCGGCTAAAGTCAGGATATTTTAAATACCGATATGCCCAAGCATATAAAATTTCTGCTTGCTGTAAGGTGTAAAATTCAGTGGATAGGGTAGGGTTAGATTTTTTAAAATCAGCTAAATGAGCAGTTAATGCTGTTTTGGTTTTATCATTATAGGCTTTAAAAGTGGTAAAATCATCACCGTATAAAATAGATTTGGTCGGTAAATATTGTTGTTCTAATCGTTGACTTTCTATGAGGTGTTTGGAAAGTGCAGTTGTTTCCCCTTGTAGCACAATGGTCTCTAGCATTTTTAGCCCATTAAAATTGATTTTAAAATCCGCCGTTGCCTTTAAAAAGTATAAGGTAACATACTTTCTACCAAAGTACATTCGATAGTAACTTTCGGAATCTAGTTCTAAATAGCCTTCAAAAGAACCATCTTTTTTTAACGTATATCGAGTCACATCAGGCTTTTCAAAAGGAGCATTAAACCGTTGAAAGTCAATATATTCATGAATTGCATTAGAAACTTGCCCAGAAATGTAAAATTTCTCAGCTTGAATAGAAGTAATAAAGAATAGGCAAATTAAGACAGTGATGAAGTTGTAATACATAGTGTGAATAGTTATCAATTAACAGTTAATCATTATCTAAGACGCTTCAATTCAAAATAGTAATGAATATTAGTGTTAATAAATTGGTGAATATCGAAAATGGTCTATACTTTTGCAGCAAAATTACAATCAATTTTTGCAATCCTATCCATACTAAGCGATTTAAAACCAAATGATGAATTTATCGTATAAATTTTAATTCATCAACAGCTTATTTAAACAATTGAAAAATAAGCTATCACACATTCAAAAGATGACATTTTCAACTAAAGACCTACAACAATTTCAAGACAAAGGAATTACTGTAGCACAGGTAGAACAACAAATTCAAAACTTCATTGCGGGATTTCCTTTTATGCAACTTCAAAAAGCAGCGACCATAGGGGAGGGGCTGTTAAGAATTGAGGATGCCAATCAGACAGCATATTTGGAGAAATACGAGACAGCTATTCAAGATTTAACGGTTTGTAAGTTTGTACCCGCTTCGGGAGCAGCAAGCCGAATGTTCAAGGCTTCCTTTGCTTTTATGAATGGTTTTGATGGTTCTGAAACAGCTTATAAATCGTACTTGTCTGATAATAGTTTTTACTCAGACCAAAATTTCTTTGTTAGAATAAAGGATTTTGCTTTTTATGATGATTTAAAAGGAACATTAGCTGAACAAGGTCATGATATAGAGCAATTGATTGAAAATAAGGATTTTAGTACCGTCTTAAAAGCATTATTGACAGAAGACGGGATGGATTATGGAGCGTTACCAAAAGGATTGTTGAAATTTCATCGTTACGACAATGAAGTGCGTACACCTGTAGAAGAACACTTGATAGAAGGGGCAGAATATTGCAAGGATAAAAATGGTCAGGTGTATTTACATTTTACCGTATCGCCGCAGCACAGAGCAAAATTTTTGGCAAAATTGGCGGAAGTACAATCGGATTATGAAGCAAGGTATAATGCTAAATTTGATATTTCGCTTTCTGAGCAAGAACCTTATACAGATACACTTGCCGTAGATATGGAGAATGCACCGTTTAGATTGGAGGATGGTAGTATTTTGTTTAGACCTGGCGGACATGGTGCATTGATTGAAAATTTAAATCGAATTGATGCGGATATTGTTTTTATTAAAAATATTGATAATGTTGTTCCCGATAGATTTAAGGAAACGACTTATACCTATAAAAAACTCATAGGTGGTGTTTTAGTCGATATTCAAAATCAAATTTTCACTTATTTATTGGACTTAGAAGCTCAAACTACTGTAAATGAAAGCTTGATTGCCGATATTGAAGTATTTTATCAAACGACTTTAAGTACTGTTTTTCCTGCTGCTTATGAAGCATTATCCTTAGCTGAAAAGCAAAGTTATTTAATGCAAAAGTTAAATAGACCGATTCGAGTTTGTGGTATGGTGAAAAATGAAGGAGAGCCTGGAGGCGGTCCTTTTTGGACAACAAATAGTGATGACTCTGTGTCGTTACACATTGTGGAGTCTGCTCAGATTAATAAGGAAGATGCAACTCAAAAGGATATTATGTCTAATTCGTCTCACTTTAATCCTGTAGATGTGGTGTGTGGATTGAAAAATTATAAGGGAGAAAAATTTGATTTACTTCAATTTCGAGATCCACAAACAGGATTTATCGCCTATAAATCCAAGAATGGTCGAGATTTGAAAGCTCAAGAATTGCCAGGGTTATGGAATGGTGCTATGGCAGATTGGAATACTTTATTTGTAGAAGTGCCGATTATCACGTTTAATCCAGTGAAAAAAGTGAATGACTTATTGCGTGACGAACATCAAGCATAAGTATAAAATTAATGAAAAGTAGGGTTGATTTTATTTTAGATTAAAATTTAAGTAATAGTATTTTAAATTTTAACAAATTAACCCTATCTTTGCGTTGCTTTTGAAAAAAGGTAAATGATCTTTGAACTTAAATTGTTAGATTTAAATTGATAAGTCAAAAATTTGGCCCATTCGTCTAGTGGTTAGGACGCAAGGTTTTCATCCTTGAAACAGGGGTT
>CAYLSF010000398.1:0-6451 GCA_964385675.1 uncultured Saprospiraceae bacterium | reverse complement strand
AACCAATTCATTAGCATTGGTTTCAGATGCAAGTCACAACTTAAGCGATGTAGCAAGTTTAATTATTTCATTAATTGGGATGAAATTTGCACAAAAGGTAGCGACTAAATCATATACTTATGGATATAAGAAAGCCTCAATTTTAGCCTCATTAATTAATGCAGTATTACTAGTTTGCATTGTAATTAATATTATTAGAGAAGGTATTGAACGATTGGATTCGGTTCCGGTAATTGCAGGAAAAGCTATTATGATAACAGCTTTTATTGGTGTATTAATTAATACTGTTTCCGCATTTCTATTCTTTAAAGGACAGAAACACGACATAAATGTAAAAGGAGCATTTTTGCATTTACTCGTAGATGCTTTTGTTTCTCTTGGAGTAGTTATTTCTGGTATAATAATCCACTATACAAACTGGAATATTGTTGATCCTCTTATTAGCTTTGTAATTGCTTTTGTAATATTCGTTTCGACTTGGGGCTTATTAAAAGAGAGTGTAAAACTAACATTAGATGGAACTCCAAAAGAAATCAATTTAGATGAAATAAAAGAAACTTTACTCAAGAATGATGGAGTTAAAGGAATTCATCATTTACATGTTTGGGCATTAAGCAGTTCTCAAAATGCATTGACAGTACATTTGATTTTTGAAAACAATGTTGAGTTTTCAAAAGCTATTGAATTAAAGCAGAAAATTAAACATGATTTAGAACATAACAATATTCATCATTCGACCTTAGAATACGATTTTGAGAACTTAGAATGTTTAGATAAAAAGTGTTAATTGAATCGTAATCTAAGGTATATTATAAAATTAAATGTCCGCTAAACTTCTGTATTTATTTTACTTCGAAGAAGCTTTCAATTGAATCGTAAAGTATAGGTAGCAAAATAAGAGTTAAACTCGTAGAAGTTACAAGTCCTCCAATAACTACGGTTGCCAAAGGACGTTGGATTTCTGCTCCCATACCAGTGTTCAGTGCCATAGGTAAAAATCCTAGTCCGGCTACAATAGACGTTGTTAATACGGGTCTCAATCGAATAATAGTTCCTTCGTAAACAGACTCTCTAATTGTCTTTCCTTTTTTTCTTAATTCATTGAAGAAAGAGACTAAAACCATGCTATCTAAAATCCCAATACCCATTAGAGCAATAAATCCGATCGAGGCTGATATATTCAAATTCATACCACGAAAGTAGAGAGAAAGAATTCCACCTGTCATCGCAAAAGGAATTGCACAAAACACAAGAATAGCTTGCGTTATGTTTCTAAAAGATCGGTAGATAAAAAAGAAGACACCAATAAGCGTAATTGGTATGATTATAACAAGCCTTGCCCATGCTTTTTGTAAATTTTGAAACTGTCCACCCCAGTAAAAATAATATCCTTCTGGCAATTGAATTTTCTCAGCGATTTTCCTTTTTGCTTCTTTGACATAGCTTAAAACATCCGTGTCTTGAAGGTTTACAGCAACTGCCGCATATCTTTTTGAATTAGCACGTGCAATATTGGAAACTCTATCTTTATAAGAGATTTGAGTAATAGTTTTTAAAGGTATACTTCCTCCATTAGGAAGACTGATAGGAATTGAAGCAATTCTTTTAGGATCACCTCGAAGCTCTTCTGCAAGTCTTAGAACAATTGGGAACTTCCAGTCATATTCATAAAAGCTTCCCAGCTCGATCCCACTCATTGTATTTTTAACACCCATATTTACATCATTGAGGGAAAGTCCATAAAGATTAATCTTTGAGTAATTTAGATTAATATCTAAAAACTTTCCCTTTCTTAAAGCTGTGATTGCATCTAATTCAACAGTTGATGTGCCAGGAAGTGCTTCTAAAATTCCTTTTGCTTCCTTTTGATACTCTAATAACTTTTCAAGATCCTTTCCATAAATCCTTAGAGATATATCTGCTCTAGAACCTTCTAAAATTTCATTAAAACGCTGTTCTATAGGCTGTGAGTATCCTATTTCCTGGTCTGGAACATTTTTTTCAATTCTTTCATAGATTTCTTGAAAGATTTCATATTTTGTGATCCGCTTCCCATTATTCTTCCTCCAGGTTTCCCTGTCTTTGTTTAGAATCACGTATGTATCACTCATGTTCATACCCATAGGATCAGTTGCTGCTTCAGCAGTACCTGTTCTGGCAAAAGTAGCTATAACTTCCGGTGAAAGATTTATTAAACTCTCTATTTTCTTTTGTTGCTTTAACGATTCATTTAAAGAGATGTTTGAGTCACGAACAATTCCTAAACTCATATCTCCTTCATCAAGGGGAGGAATAAAGTCCGTTCCCATTCTGAAGTAAGCAATAATGCAAAAAGAAGCAAAAACAAGAGCACTAATTATAACGGGTAGTTTCATCTTTAGAATAAAGTTTAGCACATGATGAAATATTTTTTCCATAATACGAAACAACAAGGAACCCTCTTTTTTTAGAGAGTCCTTTTTTATAAATAAATAAGAAAGGGAAGGCATTAAAATAAGAGCAACAATCAATGAAAACCCTAATGCAAAAAGAACCGAAAAGGCCATAGGACGAAACATTTTTCCTTCTATTCCTTGAAGGGCAAGAATAGGAATATATACTCCCATCACAATCAGAAGACCGTAAGATACAGGAGAATAAACTTCTAAAACAGCTTCCCGAATCACTCTCATTTTATCTTTTTTATTTTTTATTACTTCAACATTCTCTTCCAATTTCCTTATTATATTTTCAACAATCACCACTGAACCATCTACTAAAAGACCGAAATCAATTGCACCAAGACTTATTAAATTTGCTGAGATCTTTACTCCATACATTATAATTAATGTATATATCATACAAGCAGGAATCGCAATAGAGACGATAAGTGAGGCACGAAGATTGCCAATTACGACTAAAAGTATAAAAATTACCAGAATTGCTCCCTCTGATAAATTAGTTATTACTGTTTTTATAGTTGCATTGACAAGGTAAACTCTTGAATATACGATTTGTATTTCTACATTAGATGGTAAAGGGATTTTAGCAATTTTTTTCACTGACTCTAAAGCAACTTCCCTACTATTCTCACCCATAAGTAAATAAATAGTTCCAATTATAGTTTCCTCTCCTCCAAAAGTAGCAGCTCCTATTCTCTCCATATGATCCTCTCGAATAATTGCCACATCTCTTAGTTTAATTGAATTTCCAAAGATACCGAGTCGAATAGGAACTTTTTCTATAGCCGAAAGGTTCTCTATAATCCCATTCGTTCTAACAATAATTTGTTTTCCGTCGCGTTGTATATATCCTCCACCAAAGTTGTCTCCTATATTTTCTAATTTATGAAGAATATCATTTACATTAATACCAAGTTTTTTCATTTTGTCTGGTAATATATCGATATGAATTTGTTTTTTATACCCACCAATTACATCTACATCAGCAATATTGCGAATATTTGCTTTTAAATAGGGTTTTATAGTAAAATCGGTTATTGTTCTAAGATATAAAAGTTGTTCTTTTTTACTTTTTTTTTCTAACTTAGATCCTTTCTTTGCATCAACTCTAAATAGAACAACTTCTCCAAGTCCCGTACTTATAGGCCCCATTCCTGGACTAAGTCCACTTGGAAGGCTTTCTTTTAATTTCTGGATTCTTTCTGAAACAAGTTGTCTTGCCAAATATATATCCATTCCTTCTTTAAAGGTTATTACAACTTGCGAAAGTCCAAACCTTGAAAGAGAACGAACACTGTCTATTCCTGGCATAGCTGCCATTTCGGTCTCGATATAGAATGTTACAGTCTTTTCTATTTGTTCGGGATCTAAAGCCCCTGTTCTAGTATTCACTATTACCTGGGTAGGAGTAATGTCGGGAACAGCGTCTATCGGAAGATTCTTCGTAACAAAGATACCCAAAATAGCAAAACAAAGAAAGACAACAAGTATAAATCTACTATTTTCTAGATTCTTTTGGATAATGTAATTAAACATCAAATACTCCTTTGGGAAAAACAGTTAAAATTTCTCCTGAAAGATAGTATAATTTTATTCTAAATAATGCATATTCTCTGTGTACTTCGAGTATTTCTTCATGAATTACGTCATGTTCTTCCTCGACATTTAAAAACTCAGCAAAACCAATTAGTCCACGACGGAAAGTATAATCGGCATATTGTAATTGTTTATGTGCTCCTTTCATAAGAGAACCAGGAAGAGAACCAACCTTTTTCTCTGCTGTAATGAATTTGGATTTATATATTTGAAATTTTTGAATTAACTGTTTTTTTTCAAATTTTAATTTTTCTAAAAAAGCGCTACTTTTAAAATCATAAGCTCTATACTTCCCTTTATTGCGATTCCAGACGGGGATTGGTATACTTACACCCGCACCATAATTGATCTCTTCTCCTCCTCCGCTTTGTCTGCTATAATAACCTTTGAGGCTAATATCAGGATAAACCTCTTTTTCTGCCAGCTTTGCAAGAAGTGAGAATTGCCTTACTTTTGATTCCAATTCTTTTAAATAGGAAGAGTTTTTTAGTGACGCATCTAAAAGGACATCAAAACTCAATTTAGGTAATTTAATAAATAAACCTACATCAGGTACAATTTTCTCAGAAAGAGATAAATACAAATTTAAGTTTTCCCAGGCAATTTGTTTTTCATTCTGAATACCAGTTAGTTCTGCTTTTAAAATTCTAAGGCGATTGGCTATAACCATTTTGCTTAGTTTATTTTTTAGAGAAGGAAATGGCCGTGAACGGAAAAACTTATCTAAAATTTTAAACCGTTTCATTCTTTCCCTTGCATGTTTCTCTCTCTCGATTGAGATAAAATAATCATAAGCAAGAAGTAAAACATCATAATATATATTTAACTTTTGTTGTTTTAGTCTTTCTTTACTAGATCTGACTTCTTCTATGTTGGTTTTTTCTTTTAATTTTCTTTTACCGGGAAACAAAAAAGGCTGACTTACTCCAATCTGATATGCTGGCCCTGAATCTCCATTATCGATTCTCTTTCCAAGAGAAAACGATACGCTGGGATTTTTATATACTCCTGCTTGTTCTACATTAGCCTTTTGAGAAAGAACTTCTAACTCAAGGGAAGTCACTTGTTCTGACCTTTCTAATGCTAAAAGTCCCATTTCTTCAGGGGACATTCTTTTTAATTTGTCTGCATTTAATAATACAGGTAAGAATACTGCAATAGCTACGAATAATCTCATAAATTTCTCCTAATATTAAAATTTAGTTTTATTTAATTAAGAGAAATGACTTGGAGGTTTTATAAGAAGATGTATGTATTGAAAATCTTTGAAATGAAAATAAATTAGAATATCATAAGAAATAAAATATGATATATATATATCATTCCTATAAAGAGAAAAAGTAGAAAAAAGCACGTGTAAACAAGGACAATTAATGCAAACATGATTTTCTTTAGAACCAGTTCCTTCTGTAAAAGAATAAATACAAAAGGATTCTTCTTCACCTGATCTTTCACAAAACGACTCATTATCTACTGAATAATTAAATGAAAAGAGAATCAAGATTGAAAGAATAAATGCTTTTCTCAGATTTTTCAACACTCTTTCCTAATCATTCTAAAGGCGGATAGCATGTCTATTCTTTTTAATCCAGCTAAGATAATAAAATAAACAATCCACCTGTATCAAAGAATCAGAAGTTGCCTTATAATTATCCAAACTTATAGGAATTTGGGGGGCTTCAGCCGTATCGAAAAGTGTCCACTAAAACGCAACTACCTCAACTATATAAAAAATAGAAACAGCTCCAATTTTTCATATCAATAGCACAGAAAGGTTTGAAAAAGAAATACATGGAGACTTCTTTTCTGAAAAACCTTAATCAACCAGCACAACATGATAGATTCTTCCCATTCCCGGAATTTGCAAAGCTAAAGTCTTGCCCGTAGTGCTTTAAAACATATGAAAAGGATACATATAATATATTTTAAAATTTCAGAACTTTTACCAGCTCTCACAGAATGATCAAATTACATCACTACAGGTAGGTAGGGATCGGATTATCAATATGGTAATCTTTATATGCCAACTAATTGCTTACGATTGAATTTTCATTCAACGAACTTACCGTTTTTCCATTCACCGATATAACGACCACCATAATCATAGATATACATACCAGAACCGTTATAAATTACGCCATTCTTGTATTCCCCAAGTAAAACATTTTGAAATCCTGTTAAAATAAGCTCACCCTGGCTATTTGGTTCACCGTCTTTCCAAATTGCTTTTAATATAGTTCCATTACTCCAAGTATACGATCCTAATCCTGATTTTTTCCCTTTGACCCAATTGCCTTTATAGATACCACCACTGGGATAATAATAGATTCCATAGCCATGTTTTTGATCATTTATCCATTTGCCTTCGTATTTATCGCCCTTTGTATTGGTAAACATTCCATTTCCGTGTTTCA
>CAYLSF010000397.1:0-6457 GCA_964385675.1 uncultured Saprospiraceae bacterium | reverse complement strand
TTTGTTATGATTTCAATAAGGATACATCTTAATTTTTTATAATTTTATTAGACTTATTTAAGTATAATAATAGGGTAATTGATAATTGAATATTAACACTGATTATCAACTAATTAACCAATCACTAATCACCTCGTCGATAAATTATTGGACGATTAAATGATTAGCGACTTACGAAAAATGCTTTTACAAATTAAAACTAACGACAAATGATAGAATCAATATTTAGTACCATTAATTTAATTGCTATGGCAGCCTGGGTGTTGTTAATTTTTTTACCGAAATGGCGTTGGACGTTTGCGATTGTGGCAAGTGGAGCGGTTTCTGTGATTTTGGGAATTATTTATATTTATTTTTTGGTGAGTGCGTTATCAGGGGGCTTGGAAATGGATTTTGGTTCATTGGCATCTGTGAAGGCCTTATTTCAAGACGATCAAGCGGTACTTATCGGTTGGGCACACTATTTAGCGTTTGACCTTTTTGTGGGGGCATGGATGGTATCTAATGCTCAACGAGAAGGGATTAATCATTGGCTGATTGTGCCTTGTTTATTGGCGACTTTTATGTTAGGGCCTACGGGATTGGTGTTGTACGTTATTTTGAGGGCGGTTATGACAAAGAAGGTATTGCATGAGAATTTTTAAACTTCTTCTTTGGATTTATTTATGGGGCATTCCTTTGACGCTTGATGCTCAAATAGATGGTCTTGAACTTGGGCGATATAAAAAGCTAGATAATGTGGACACTTCCATAGTGGAGCAAGTCTATGTATCTGCTCAAAAACAGGATTCTTCTAATGCGATTGATGTTTTTTTAGTGAATTATACGAGTAAGGATATTATTTTTAGAGGATCGGGTGGTACACTAACTTTCGGATTTAAAAAACTTAATAAGTATGGAGAGTGGATAGAAGGTTCTCTTGGGACTCGTAATTGCCTGCCTTATTCCTTGTATAGGTTACCATCGTTTTCTTTCACGCATGAAACATATAGTTGGAGAGTGGATGAAGACAAAAAAATTGATACTCAAATTAGTTTTTCAATAGAAACTTACGATTCTGTACTAACGACTTCCACCGTTAATATAAGCGTAAGTGAATCTATCTTCTGGTCTTATGATGGAAAACTTGCTCTATATCAACATTTATCAGGAAATGAAGATTTATCGCTCAAAGAAAAATACCGATTTCAATTTAGCATAGCAAAAAGATATTTAGAAATTAAAGCATTTTCTAAAGCGATTGAGACGATAGACGTTTTAGTGAATGACTCTTCTGTTAAATTGTATAAAGACCAGACCTACAACTTATATAGTGACATATTACACCAATATGCTACTTATAAGAAAGTGCATCAATTATCTGAAAGCGAACAAATCGCATTACTTTCGGAGGCTTTGAATTGTTTAGAACAAGTTGAAAATTGGAGACCAATAGAGATAAAAACTAAGTTCAAAGTACTGAAAGAGGCTTTAATCACTCGTCAAGAATGGAATGACATAAATGATTTGGATTGTAAGATGATAAACGGAAAGTATCAATGTTTTGTAAAGCCATTGATTAATAGATATGTTTCGATTCGATTTAAGGAAGAATAGTTTAGGTCTAAAGATGTGATAGTCACCAGGTGAGTTTATTAAGTCTTATTGAATACAAGAATAAAATGTACTTTCCCGCCTTTAGCTCACCTGATGACTATTTTCTTCAAATGTTTAGAATGAATAACCTTACAACAACGTCTCCAAATAATGTGTCTGAATGCCAAATTGTTGTTTAATTTTCTCCACCTGTTCAAATGCTTTTGCATTGGGTTGATTTGATTTTGAGGCGGTAATCATTAGGTTTTTACTCGTATGTTCGCTAGAGATAAATTCAAAAACTTTGGAGCGATAGCCATGCCCTTCTAATAATAAAGAACGAATCCCATCGGTTATCATTTCGGCTTGACGTTCTTCTAAAATACCGTGTTTTAGAATTGCTTGTAACTCATTATTACAATTCATTTCTTTACGAATTTGCTTATGGCAACACGGAGCGACAACTACCAAACCCGCTTCTGATAAAATACCTTTCGCAATGGCAATATCCGTTGCAATATCACAAGCGTGTAAAGCGATGAGCATATCTATCTGCTCGGCTGGAAAATCATTAATATCTTGAGCAAGAAATTGAAGCTGCGTAAAGCCTACTTTTTTAGCAATGTCATTACATTGATTCACTAAATGTGGTCGTAACTCCACACCAATAATTTGTACGTCTTTTTGAAGCGTATTAACTAAGTAATCATACAAGGCAAATGTTAAATATCCTCGCCCCGATCCCATATCTACAATATGAAAGGGATTGGGTAAGGTTCTATTTTTTAATAGATTATCAATAATTTCTAGGTACTTATTGATTTGTTTATATTTCGCTTGTCGATTTTTTAAGACTTGTCCTTTTGCATTGGTAATACCCAAATGATGTAGATAAGGTCTATTGGGATCGACCCATCTCTTTTTCGCTTTATTGTGTTTGGTATTCGCAGATTTAGTTTGAGTGGGTTTGGTTTTTAAGAGTCTCGATTTTCCTTTTTTTGTTTGCTCAAAGTTGAAATCCGCTTCGGTACTAAACAAATGACCATTATAAAAATCGGTTTGTAAAGCTTCTTGTAAAATGTGGATACCCGATTCTTTTGGATAATTTTTGACCATATCTTTGGTCGCATACCGATAAGTAAAGGAAAGTTGACGCCCTTTTTTTAATTCAATCCAACGCACATACACATTTTTAATGTCCTTGTTGGTTGGACGAGGTTTACTCAAGGTCAATTTAATAAACTGATCTTTTTCTAAACTTTCCGTTAAATGTGTTAACCAATCATTCATTTATAAAAAGAGTTTTTTAAAATCCATGAAACTTTGTGTCAACTCTATGCCCAAATCTACGAATCAAAGAACCAAAATTTCTAGCTAATTTCTTACATTTATGGTTCTAAAAATTGACAGGATGAACAGGATTTACAAGATTTTGGTATGAAAGTAGTCATCAGGTGTCCCAATAATTATTGGGACACCTGATGACTACCGCACTTAAAAATAAATACAACATGAAACAATTTTTGTTTTTAATATGGGTACTAATTATAGGATATGCAGATGTACAAGCACAATCTGATCATGCTTATGGTTTTTTGGGAGGCTTGACGGTAGGAATGCAGACATGGAATGGACAAGATAGAGATCCGTTGATTGCTTGGAATGGTCGAGCATTTTATGAGGTCTTATCTGATACCGAAAATAGCTTATTTGGAGAATTAGGATATCACGTAAAAGGGAGTGCGATTCGTTCCCGTTTTATTACGCAAAGTGGAGAGTTATTCAATAATGTGAATAACATGAAGGTGAATAATATTTCGTTATTATTAGGCGGAAAGCGACAATATAATTTATTCAAATCGAGTAATGATAACTTTTCTTCTTATTTAAAATTAGGATTACGGTTAGAATATACAGCAAGTGATACCTTTGATATTTTTCAAAATTTTACGGAAGGCATCAATAGAGTGAATTATGGTGCTACGATAGGTGCGGGTATTCATATTGGCCCTGCTTTAGGTCCTGTTCAGTTTGTTTTAGACTTACAACTGAGTCCAGATTTTTCTCAACAAATTTATATTCCACCAGGTCAATATTATAATCGGTTTACTCAAACTTTCCAGCCTTTTGCAGAGCAAAAAGTTATTAATATCGCTATTGAGTTGACGTTGGGTATTCGTTTTGTGAATCGATATTATGATGAGTAGAATTAGTGATTAGTGAATTAGTTTAAAATAAAATCAAATACAATGAAATATATATATATTCTATTATTGAGTGTCGTGATGTCTGGTTGTGGTAACAATACGCCAGCACCTCCGCCGCCGCCAGCTCCTGTTACACCTATTCAACCCCCGATAACTCCTCAAGTGCCAGCTAAGCCATTGGCAGAAATTGAGCAATTATTGGTGAATAGCCACAAAGTAGATTATATTTTATATAATTATTCTTTTAGTTTGAATATTGCTCAAAAGAGTGAAGTCGAAAAGCATGTCGCTATGATTTGGGATCAACCTGTTCCAAATGTAGATTGCACGACTGCCTTCGGAAAGGCAGAGTTTTACGATAAAGACATGAATGTATTGGAAGAGGCTCAAGTTCACTTTGGTAATAATTGTGCTTACTATATTTTCTATAAAGATGGGCAAAAGCAATACGCCAATAAGATGCACGACAATGGTATTAATTTCTTTAATAGTGTGATTAAGCAGCATAGTAAATCACAACAACAGTAAAAACGAGAAATTGCTTTATGGTTTTATAGTTATTCATTTTAAATTTATTCAATATAAGATCTAAACTCACCGTCATTCCGTGCTTGACACGGAATCCTGCGAGCATTAGTTACGACTTTTCAGAGAAAAGAGTCGTAACTAATGTTTGAAAAATACTGAAGTGGAATTTAAAATGACATGTGTATAATGCAATGATTAATCAAGTTCATAAATCCTAAAAATCATTATTAGAACTTTTTTACAAAAAAAGAGGTTTCCAAAATCAAAACACCTATTTTTGCATTTGAGAAGATTGATTATCAGAATATACAGCCCGTGTAGCTCAAGGGATAGAGCGTCAGACTCCGGATCTGAAGGCTGCAGGTTCGAGTCCTGCTACGGGCACTCAGTATTACTTAAAACAACTGACTATTAGTTAGTTATGAAAGTAATAACACCACAAAATAACACCCAATAACATAGATTAACTCTATTACTTGCAGATTGCAAAAGATGTATAACAAATCTTACTATGATGCTAAGTATGAGAACTTAGTCAATCAAAGACTTCTTTCAGGACAAGTTATTTTACCAACAGACTAAAACACTAGCCTTATTTTTAATCGCCTTCGCCTTTATTTGTAATGTTTTATCAGGAACAACAGAAAGTTGGTATCTATTTGATAAAATATCTATGTCCATCCCGTATCAGGTAATAGTATTATTTTTGGTTGGGGTTTTAATAACAGTTATTGAAGGTACTTAACGCTCTGCTCTATCTAACATATTTAAATGATGGTTTGCTTTTAATCTAGTGGATGGTATTAACCTTTCTATTTATTTAGTAGCTAGTATTTCTATTTGGTTTAGTTTTGAATCTAGTCAATTATTGTATTCTCAATTGACTGTGTAGTGTACCCCAAAACTCGAACAACTGATTAAGGTCTCAAAAAACTATCAACTTAGGATATGGCAAAAGCCACATCACTAAATAAGGCTATTTTCCTATATATAGACAATTCTTTATAAACTTAATACCTTTTGATACGCCTTAATGAGTCCCATTTTCTTAATAAAGTATTAATTGTATCATAGTATAATTCAGCTCTATTTGTTAGGAAATCATAATTGACATCAAAATTAAGGGACGAAGAAAAAAATAAGGTACGCAAATTTGCGTCGGAAATTTTTTCTTAGACGCCCCGATAGCTATCGGGATCATTTTTCGACGAATAGCGGGTTATTCTAAAAAAATTGGATGAAGTATAAGGAAAAATTTATAGTCAAATGCGTAGATTGTTTTTTGCGAAGTCCCTAATTGCTAATAAAGTTAATAGAATTGGACTTTTTGCTATCTCTAATAATTGTTCATCCTCTTTTATCTTATCCCAACATTCAACATCAGTTTCAGGCTCTTTTTGATACTAGTTGATTATAAAGTTTTCAATTTACTTTTTATTAAGATCTACAGCTTCTGTATTCCTATGATTATAAGCGGCAATCCTACAAGTGATTATAAATTGATTCTTACTATTACTTATCTGAGAAATCAATTATTTCTTGAATTACTCTGTCTTTTTCAGGTTGAGTGGCTTCATCAAGTGCATACAATAAGATTTGAAAATTACCAGCTTTTAGTCCTTGCTGTAAATAGTCTTTAGAAAATCATTTATTTTAAATTCACTTAGCATATACTTCGTAAGCGACTTTTTAGATTCACAATACCAATTGAGTGTTATAAAAATAGGTATCCGTACTTGCTGAGTATCAATTCTATTTCTAGCCGTTTGTAGAGCAGTAAGATTAGAATTATTGTGTCCACCAAAATGTAGTAAAGTAATTTTGTCTTGATACTGTTTGATAATGACTTGTACTTCATTTATGGTGTCGCAGAAGGTTGTGATAAGGGTTATTTTATCACCATTTAAAGGAGAGCAAGTCCATTGATAATATGTTTTAACTCTTGTTATAATTGTAGTCTATTGTCGCTGTCATTGGAAAATAAAGTGAGTATAATGGGTTTCTGTCTCATTATTTAAGTGATTGGATCAAAGTATTGATTTTTGGGATAAATTGAAGTAAGTCCTAAGTAGAAAATCAAATAAGTATTCAAACTTTGATTTAAAATATCTTGATTTAATAAAAACGATACATAGCTACAACCATTT
>CAYLSF010000396.1:0-6468 GCA_964385675.1 uncultured Saprospiraceae bacterium | reverse complement strand
ATTGTTTATTCAATAATGGAGAATCTAGAGTCATTGATTTTAAGCGACTTTTCAAATCGTGGAGAGTCACCGAAAAAGACATTGAGTTTCCACTAAGTCAATCACTTGATGCTTTCCAACAAGTTCAATTGGAAGAAGGTGTATTGGTTTGGAAAAATATTACCATCGAATTAGAAGATGAAAATGGAGAATTGATGACACATTACTATGATATAGATCCTATTACCTTATACGATGAAAGTACAATTGATTCTTCAAGGACGCTAGATATAGGTTTGATGTTGAAGCAATCTCGAAAGGAGTTAGGCATGACACAAAAGGAATTAGCTGAAAAAAGTGGTACATCAAAGCATTATATATCAAGAATTGAAAATAATAAGTCTGGAATAGAGTTAGCTACCCTGACTAAAATCATAGAAGGTGGGCTTGGTAAGAAATTGAATATTAGTATTATTTAACAATGAAAATAGCACAATGGAAAGCACTACGATTTATGTTAATCAGTACCCTCGCATTTACCGTCATGAATGCATTGGTGAAATATTTAGAAGGCTTCCATCCTTACCAAATCACCTTCTTCAGAGCTTTCGGTTCATTAGTATTAAGTTTCGGTTTTTTATTACATAATCGAATACCAATTTTAGGAAAAAAACGAAAATTATTACTTGCTAGAGGAATTATCGGTACTATATCCATGATATTATTCTTTTTAGCCCTTCAAGCCCTACCCTTTGGTTCTGCTATCTCCTTGCGATATACTGCTCCTATATTCGCTGCTATTTTGGCAACATTCATTCTAAAAGAACGGATTACCTTACTTCAGTGGTGTTGCTTTGGTATTGCATTTATTGGTGTGCTACTCTTAAAGGGATTTGATGGTCGAATAACACCATTGGGGTTAACCTATATCATTACATCAGCCCTTTTTGCAGGATTAGTTTTTAATATTATTCGTAAGATAGGCAAAGAAGAACATCCCATAGTCGTTGTCAATTACTTTATGGCGTGTGCCGTTATCATTAGCGGACTTATTATGTTACCCTATTAGAAAACACCTATTGGATTAGTATGGATTCCTATTTGTGGTTTGGGGGGTCTTGGCTTTATTGGTCAAGTCTATATGACCAAAGCCTATCAAATAGCCGCAGTTAGTCGAGTTGCCCCAATCAAATATATTGAATCTGTTTTTGCCTTATCACTAGGTTACTTTTGGCTAGGCGAAACTTATTCCTTTTGGAGTTTTGTGGGAATTGTATTAGTTGTAGGTGGAATGTTGATGAACTTGATGGCTAAGGAAAAGAAGTAGTAATATATTATAGGACTACATTTAAGCTCAAGCTTCTATCAAATGCCGCTCAATCCCTTCTTCCTCTCGAATATCTTTACGAAGTGTTCGATTTAAATTATAATTCAAATAAAAATAAGCAATCACTGCTGAAAGAATATCTGCAATTGGAAAAGCAAACCAGATACCATCTAATCCATAATATAACGGTAAAATCAACACCAAAGGAATCAGACAAAATCCTTGCTTAGTCAAAGTCAATAACAATGCTGGAACTGCTTTTCCAATAGCTTGAAAATAAGCGGAACTAATCAACTGAACGCCTAATAAGGCAATTGCCCCAAACACAATAATCATAGCACGAGGGGTATCTCGGAGTAAATCCGCATCAGTTGTAAACAAATTAACGACTTGCGTAGAGAATAATGCTACCGTAATAAATATTATTACAGACATTATCGTACTCGCAATAATTGCGGTGCGAATAACTTCTAAAACTCTATCCCACTTTTTAGCCCCATAATTGAATCCCGCAATCGGCAGAAAACCTTGTGTAGTCCCTAAAATTGGGAAAATTGTAAAAAGATTTAAACGATTAATAATACCAAAAACAGCAACCGCTAACTCGCCGCCATATACAAATAAGGATTGATTTAAGACAATTGTTAGTACGCTAATAGTGCCTTGACGAGCCAAAGTGATAATTCCAATCGAAAATATTTCACGAACAATAGCAAACTTTAAGATTAGATTTTTGATAAAAATCTTAATCTCCGAACGTCCTGATAAGAAAAACCATCCTACATAAGCTGCACTAGTAAAGTAAGAAATCGTAGTAGCCCAAGCTGCACCTGCCAATCCCATATCTAGATAGACTATAAAAATTGGATCCAATATAATATTGATAACCGCAGGAATCAACAAAGTAATCATTGCCATTCTTGATTTCCCTTCTGCACGAATCGTACTATTCGACATCATAGCAATCGCTAAAAATGGTACACCTAATAATAGGATAGAAAAGTATTCCTTTGCCGGTGCTAATATCCCTCCATTTCCACCAAATAGTATTAATAAACTATCTTGGAAAAAAAAGCCTAAAAACAGTAATATAACTACGATTATCATTGTCAGCGTAATCATATTACCAAAAGTTCTGAAGGCTTTATCTTTATTTTCTGCCCCTAAAGCCCTTGATATAATTGACGCTCCCCCTACCCCAATTGCCATTCCGAAAGATGAAATCAAAAAACTAATAGGTAAGACAACGGTAATGGCTGCAATCCCTAAAGTCCCAACATAACGCCCCACAAAAATCGTATCCACAATAGAATAGATAGACATCACCAAAATTCCTACAGAAGCAGGAACGGCTTGATTGAAGAGGAGTTTGCTGATTTTTTCAGTACCTAATTCTTGTGATTGTTGCATTCACTTTGGTTTTACCTTTCAATAAGGGTATTGAAAAGGTGATGTGATTTTAAATAAAATTGTACTGTAAAAGTGCTACAAAGTTAATGCTTTAATGATAAGAATGTTTAAACATTTATTAGTGGAATCAAACTACGATATTGCTATTTTTACTTCTGATACGATACTTTCTTGAAATCCGTTGGTTGGTTTTCTAAACTTTATCTATTTTGGGTTAGAATATATCTATTTCTATAAAACATGATAAACATCTAAATCAATATGAAAAATCATAATCGTCCTAGCGTTGGAAAATTTGTCCATACCGTCTTTTTTTGGTTTAAAGAACCAAATAACAAAACCGCAAGAGCTACTTTTGAAGCGTCGTTGAGTAAATTCATTTCAAATTCTGCTTATGTTCTTACTGCTCATATTGGCACCCCTGCTGCTACAAATCGTCCTGTAATTGATAGTTCTTACACTTATTGTTATGTTGCCACTTTTGAGAATGCAGCCGATCAAGACGCTTATCAAACCGAACCCCCACATCTTGTATTTGTAGAGGAGTGTAAAGACTTTTGGGCAAAAGTTCAGGTTTATGATTCTGTAGAGTTGTGATGTCTGTTGTCTGTTGTCTGTTGTCTGTTAAATTAACTGATGACAAATATGTAGATAACGAATTAATCAAATTTTTACACGAATCAGAATATTCTAAGCAACTGCTTCGTTATTCATGCGTTTTATATCAGTCGAGGTTAAATGAGTAGATTTATACTTAATTCAACCTTTCAACTAAAAAATTAGTTAAAAAACTTGATTAACTAAAAACTTAGTTATATATTTGAAGTATAATTCAAGACAAAGCGTCAGATGTACAAAAAGTTGGTACAGAAATTGAATTTATAATTATGAAATAGTTACTTTCAAGTATATATTTCATCTAAATGAACAACCATTTTAAATAATCAAACAACCTAAAATCTAAGAAAATGAAGAAGTTATTGTCTATATTGACATTAGTGGTTTTAGTTGCTAGTATAGCTGTAGCACAAAAATCTGTTAAAAAAGCAGCTAAGAAAGGTCCAGACATGAGTTTCACTAAAACAACTGTCGATTACGGTACTATCAAGCAGCATGCTGATCCATTGAGAAAATTTGCTTTTGTAAACAATGGAACAGAGCCATTAATCATTACAGGTGCAAGAGGAAGTTGTGGATGTACGGTACCTAGCTATCCTAAAAAACCTATTTTACCAGGTGAAGAAGGTGTTATTGAAGTTCGTTATGACACTAAACGTTTAGGTAAATTTAGAAAAACTGTACGTGTTACCACTAATGAAAAAGTTATGAAAAAGACTAAGGATAAGACAGGTAATATCGTGGAGAAAGCTTCTAATAGAACACACATTCTTTACATCAAAGGTGAAGTGAAGCAAGGGGCTAAAAAACCTGCTGGTACACCTACTAAGAAAAAATCAATTTTAGAAGGATAAAATTCTAAATAAAGTAGATAAAAAATCCCAAGTCAATCATGGCTTGGGATTTTTTATTTTGTATTAAAAATTAGTAAATATTAAATATTCTCTACTTACCTTTGCTATTCGTCCTAAGTAAAATTTAAACTGTTTTAGATTGTGAATATCCACAACTAAAGTAAATTCTATTTTACATAGGGCTTTTTTTATGTATTAGGATGAATATTTATAGCGTGTGTTTGATAATTATTGTTTGGTATTTTTACTAAATCACTAATCACCAATCACCAATCACTAAACAATGCCGAAGATTTCAGAAAGAGGGGAATTTATGCCTGCTTCGCCTATACGGAAACTTGTACCGTATGCAGAAGCAGCAAAGCGAAAGGGTAAAAAAGTACATCATCTAAACATAGGGCAACCAGATATTAAAACGCCCAAAGCGGCATTAGAAGCGGTGCAAAATGCTGATTTAGAAATCGTTGCTTATGGGCACTCCGCAGGAAATGAGTCTTATCGACGTAAGTTAGTTGATTATTATAGCAATTGTAATATCCATATAGATTACACCGATATTTTAATTACTACAGGCGGTTCGGAAGGGCTATTTATTACGATGATGAGTTGCTTAGATGCTTTTGATGAAGTGATTGTGCCTGAACCTTTTTATGCGAATTATTATGGCTTCTCTACGGCTGGAAATATTGTAATGAAACCTATTTCTTCTCGCATAGAAGAAGGATTTGCGTTACCTGCCATTACTGATTTTGAACCATTGATTACAGATAAAACGAAAGCCATCCTACTCTGTAATCCAAGCAATCCAACGGGTTATGTCTATTCCATGGCTGAACTCTTGGCTTTAAAAGAATTGGTTATTAAATATGACTTATTCCTTCTAGTAGATGAGGTCTATCGGGAGTTTGTCTATGGCGATAGACCGTTCAAATCCGTTTTAGAATTAGAAGGCTTAGAGGATCATGTTGTCGTCATAGACTCCATCTCTAAACGTTATAGTGCTTGTGGGGCAAGAATCGGTTGTATTGTTAGTCGTAATGCTAAATTTATTGAAACCGCTTTAAAATTTGGACAATCCAGATTATGTCCACCCGTTTTTGCACAAATATTTGCAGAAGCAACTTTAGATGTTCCTAAAATCTATCTAGAAGAGGTCAAACAAGAATATACCAAACGTCGAAATCTGTTAGTTTCTAGGCTTCAGCAAATGGAAGGAATTCTATTTATCAATCCTATGGGTGCATTTTATACAATGGTCAAGCTGCCCGTAGATGACGCGGAACGCTTTTGTATATGGATGCTAGAAGCTTTTGACCATGACGGCGAAACCGTTATGTTAGCCCCTGGTGCTGGTTTTTATACAACGGAAGGTATGGGCAAACAAGAAGTCCGAATTGCGTATGTATTAAATTGTGATGATTTAAATAGAGCAATGGATTGTTTGGAAGCGGCGTTAAAAGTGTATCCTGGAAGTGAATTAGCGTTATATAAACAAGTAGTTTATCAATAGTTAAAAATTCAAATGACTAGAAAGTTAATTTGAACTTTTAGCTTTTTAGTCATTTCCATTTATGAGATACAAATTTGTAATTTTCCTCTTTCTGCTTTCTACTCAATTCTCTTTCGCACAAGATTCGACTGATGCTATTCGGCTTCGTTCTTTAAGATATATGCAATCTGCAAATCCTGCTCATTGCCTAGACGAAGAAACAACTGGTATTCCAATATTTATACGTACATGTCTAAATTTTGAATTTCAACGAGTTGATTCTATCCTAAACAAAAGAGTCCTTTCCTATTTAGCAACTATCGAAGCAGATAGTTCTAAACAACAATTTCAAAAACATCATCAAAACTGGATTAACTACCGACGATTTCAAAGTAGTATAGTTGTAAGAGGACTTCAAGGTAATGCTTTGGGGATTCGGTATTTAGATTGTATGGTTCAAATGACTAAAAAGCGTATCGAGGAAATAGCGTATTTTATTTGGAGAGAACAGAATTAATCATTTAAAATTAGTTTATAACCTAATAAAATACAAGTCAAACCTTCTATTGAGTTTCCCTACTTGATACAGATAACTCAACAATAAAATTACCCATCCTTCTTTAGAACTAAATTAATAATCAACTAAAACACGTTATTTTAATCCAAATATGACTTTATACTAGACATTTTTTATATTTGTATCTCATTTTTGAAAAATCCAAAATCATTCACATTGACATACCTTTTATATATATTAACCTTTTACTTGTTCTTAACTCTTTCTTCTATCC
>CAYLSF010000395.1:0-6488 GCA_964385675.1 uncultured Saprospiraceae bacterium | reverse complement strand
TAGCTCATTGTATAAATGTATTGATTTTTGTGCTTGAATTATAATATTATCAAATGTGATTTTTAACTTGTATTTTTCCTGTGTAAAACTTGGAATCTTATCATTAAAGATGTCAAATAAGGCATATTTTAATTCTTCTATCATAGAAAATGATTTATTTCTGGATATGATAACTTTACGATACGTTTTCAAACCAAAACACACTCAATTTTATAAATCGAATTACTTACTTTTGCTCTAAAATAATAAATCCGAATTGCGTACAAAAATGTTTCATGTTGTAGAAGTTAAATGTAATCTTTCAGCAACACACAACTCGCAACTCGCAACACGAAAAAATGTCTTATCTCAACGGATTAAATAATATACAACGACAAGCGGTAGAAGCAACAGAAGGACCAGTATTAGTGATAGCAGGACCAGGTTCTGGAAAAACGAGGGTATTGACCTATCGCATTGCACATTTGATAGAAACAGGCGTACCACCGTATAATATTTTAGCCTTGACCTTTACCAATAAAGCGGCTCGGGAGATGAAGGAGCGAATTGAGAAGGTCGTAGGCGATAAAGCAAATCAAGTGTGGGCAGGTACATTTCACTCCATTTTTGCAAGGATATTGCGGGTAGAAGCAGAGAAAATTGACTTTCCTAGCAATTTTACGATTTATGATAGAGCAGATTCTGAATCTGTGGTTAAGACCATTTTAAAAGAGCAGAATCTTGACCCAAAGGTCTATGTCCCTCGTGCAATATTAAATCGGATTTCTTCGGCTAAGTCGAATCTGATTACGCCCAAACGATATTTTCAAGATGAACATTTAAGACAACAGGATAGGGCAAGTAAACGACCGCATTTACATGCGATTTATACGGCATATATGAATCGAAATAAGCGGGCAGGAGCAATGGATTTTGATGATTTATTGTATCAAATGTTTTATTTGTTGTATAAAAATCCAGATGGTGTATTAGATAAATATCGCAAAAAATTCACGCATTTATTGGTAGATGAGTTTCAGGATACCAACTACTTACAGTATTCGATTATTAAGAAATTGGTGAACTTCCCGAATAGCCCTCGCAATATTTGTGTGGTAGGAGATGATGCTCAATCTATCTATGCGTTCCGTGGGGCAACGATTCAAAATATCTTGGATTTTGAAAAGGAATACAAGGATTTACGCACCTACAAATTGGAGCAAAACTATCGCTCTACCAAGCACATTGTAGATGCTGCGAACAATGTGATTTCTTACAATAAGAAACAAATTAAAAAGAAAATTTGGTCGCATAAAGGAAGTGGGCAAAAGATAAAAGTCATCAAAGCGGCTACAGATGGAGAAGAGGGGAAAACGGTTGCCTCTATGATTGTAGAGCAAAAAACACGGTATCATTTGAGCAATAGTGAAATTGCGATTTTATACCGAACCAATTCACAATCAAGAGTTTTTGAAGAATATTTGCGTCGTCAAAATATTCCCTATAAAGTATTTGGAGGGCAATCTTTCTATCAGCGTAAGGAAATTAAAGATATGATTGCCTATATGCGGGTGGTGGTAAATCCCAAAGATGAGGAAGCCCTAAAGCGAATAATCAATTATCCGAAAAGAGCGATTGGAAAAACGACGGTAGATAAAATAGTAACTGCTGCTTCACAAGCTAACTTAACGATGTGGGAGGCGTTATTGCGATATAAAGGGACACCTCGAACAGCTACAAAAATTCGTGAATTTGTTGCACTTATTCAAAGTTTTCAAAAGCAATTGGATAAAAAAGATGCGTTTGAGTTAGGAGAACTGATTGCCAAAAAATCGGGTATCTTACAACTATTAAAAGCGGATAACAGCATAGAAGGAGCGAATCGTTTGGAAAACTTAACCGCTCTCTTAGATGGTATGAAGGAATTTGTGGAAAATGATGAAGTATTAGATGAAGCGACCGTTCCTGATAAAAAATTGGCAACCTATCTTCAAAATATTGCATTGCATACAGATTTGGATCAGTTAGAAGATAGCAACAATTACGTGACCCTAATGTCCACACATGCGGCAAAAGGATTGGAATTTCCATCAGTTTTTGTGGTGGGATTGGAGGAAAATTTATTTCCATCGTTCCAAGCCCAAGAAACGATGGATGGCATTGACGAGGAGCGACGTTTATTCTATGTAGCGATTACTCGTGCAGAGCAAATGTTAACTTTGTGTTACGCTAAAAATCGCTATCGTTTTGGTAAAAATCAACAAACAGAGCCAAGTCGATTTTTAGAAGAAGTTGGCTATGATAACATTGAAATGACCGGGGGATTATTCCGAAGAGAACGTTCTGAACGCTCAACTGTTTCTACACCAACTGTACCGAGTCGCTTCAAACGCGTGAATAAAGCAACACCAAAACCTGCGGGTGACTTTAAAGCCGTTGACCCAAGTAAAATCAAGAAAGGAATGACGGTTTTACACAAACGATTTGGACATGGTAAAGTCGTAGAAATGAGTGGTGCACCTGATAATCGAATTGCGACCATTGATTTTGCAGAAGTAGGGGAGAAGCGAATCATGTTGAAGTTTGCAAAGTTAGGGATTGTTTAAAACGGTTGACGGTGACGGACGTTTCGCTTCGCTACGCTTGACGGTGAACGGATAGATGGTTAATTTTTGATGGATGTAAGTTGTTTATTTAGGTGTATAATCATTTGTTTTTGTGCTTTTAGCATTTTAAAAATGAATATTAAATCCTCCATCTCTTGTGCGTTGTAGGCTTCGGAGACAAAAAAACGTTTGTTTTTTAACCGTACAAAAAACCAAAATCGACCAATAATATAGATACCATATAGTGGTACATTTTCAAAATTCATTGGATTCGGATTAAAGAGAGAAGGTTTTGGTTTTTGAGAATTTAAAATTTCGGCGGAGCAAAGTGTCACTAACAATTGTCCTAAAGGGTCATTTGATGCTTCTTTTTCCTTTTTATACTCATGAATAAAGAAAAAAGGCTGTTTCGGTGCAGAAGTTCCTCTTGCAGCCATCCATTCTACTTTTCCTTTTAGGACTGAATTATTATAAATAACTTTCATTTCACGCTCTGCAAAACCATTAATATCTAAATCGTACATGTCGAAATCGACTAATTGAATGACAAAAGTGATAAATTTTTCCCTCAATTCTTGCTCATTCCAGCTTCGTACATATAGTCTTAGTTTATGGTTCAGACGTTTTAATTGTTGGAGTTCGTCTTCTTCGACTTTGATATTATTAGCGTTACCTATCCATTCTGATAAATATCCTTCAATATCTAATTCTTGTTTTAAATTGAAGGCATCTTTTACCATATCCTCTGTAAAAGAAGAAAATTTATAAACAGGCATTTGAGTATTATTAGTATCATCCATTTTTGTTCAATTTTAAATAAAAATACGAATTTTGAATGGTCAATACAAAGATTTATGAAAATCATTAATCTAAGTAAATCTGTGGCTTTCTTTTTTAAATGAAAATCAAAACAATGAACTACATCCAAAACCTAAGAACCAAAATTGGTCATCAAAAATTTATTCATCCTGCTGCTCGTATCTTGATTGAAAATGAAGCGGGTGAATTTTTATTTATTCAGCGGATAGATAATGGAAAATTAGGAATTCCAGCAGGTGGATTGGAAGAAGGGGAAACGATTGAGCAGTGTATTATTAGAGAGGTTCAAGAAGAAACGGGGTTGGAATTACAAGGAGTAGAAGTAATTGGTATTAGTACCAATCCTCAAAACGAAACCGTGACTTATCCCAACGGTGATATGATTCAATATTTTACGGTCGAGTTTTATAGTCAACAATGGACAGGAACACCTAAAGCAGATAATGTAGAAACGAAAGCGATACAATTTTTACCCTTTGAAACCTATAAGAAGTTACCTCAAAATGAACAATCTGCTTTTCGTAGTTTTTTACACTACCAAAAGACCAATCAAATTCGGTTGAGTTAGAGGAGGTATAAGGTTCAATGTTTAGGGTTTAAGGGAAAAGAAAAAATCTTAAACTTTATCTCCTAAACCTTACACCTAAATTACCCTCAATTCCTAACAAAAACTTTACCTTTGCACCTTCTTTAACAAATTCAGTTAACTAACATTGTAAGAATCGAATTTCGCTCTAGGAATTTTGAAGTTCCTATCCCGATAGTTATCGGGACGTAATTCCTAATTCAACACAGTTATGTCTAAAAAAATAAAATCCGCATTAATTTCAGTCTATTACAAAGATGGATTAGAGCCAATTATTGAAGCATTGCAAGCCAATGGAGTGACCATTTATTCCACAGGCGGTACACAGCGATTTATTGAGGGATTGGGTGCAGAAGTGGTATCGGTTGAATCTTTGACAGGGTATCCTTCTATTTTGGATGGTCGGGTGAAAACCTTGCATCCAAAGGTATTTGGTGGAATTTTGGCTCGTCGGGAAGAAGCACATTTGGCTCAGTTAGGTCAGTATGATATTCCAGAAATCGACTTAGTAATCGTGGATTTGTATCCTTTTGAGGAGACGGTGGCCAATACGGATGATGAATCTACGATTATTGAAAAAATTGATATTGGTGGTATTTCATTGATTCGTGCTGCTGCTAAGAATTATAAAGACATCGCTTGTGTAGCCTCTCGCAATGATTATGACTATTTAGTCAAGGTATTGAAAGAAAAAGAGGGGGCAACAGACTTAGCGGATAGAAAGGAATTGGCACGTCGCTCCTTCCAAATTTCTTCGCACTATGATGTTGCTATTTTTAACTACTTTAATCAAGGGACAGATAATAACTTATTTAAGCAAAGTATTCCTCAATCAGAGGTGTTACGTTATGGTGAAAACCCTCATCAAGGCGGTGTTTTTTATGGTGATTTGACGGAGTTGTTTGATAAATTATGTGGTAAGCAATTATCATTCAATAACTTGGTAGACGTCGATGCCGCAGTTGGTATTATGCGAGAGTTTAAAGATGATGCCCCTACTTTTGCGGTACTAAAGCATACGAATCCTTGTGGGGTAGCGACTCGCCCAACTGTTTTAGAAGCATGGACGGATGCGTTGGCAGGCGATCCTGTTTCTGCTTTTGGTGGTATTTTGATTTGCAATAGCGAAATAGATGCAGCAACGGCTAAGGAGATTCATAAGTTATTTTTTGAAGTTTTAATTGCTCCTTCTTTTACAGATGAAGCCTATAAAATTTTAACGCGTAAGCGTAAAAAGCGTGTATTGTTAAAATTAAAGAATTACGGAACACCGACTAAGGTTTTCAAAACCATTTTAAATGGAGTAATTGAACAAGATGCAGACAACAAGATGGAAACGGCTGCGGACTTAGAAGTAATGACTGAAAAAGCACCTTCTGAGCAAGAAATAGCAGATTTGATTTTTGCCAATAAATGCGTGAAACACTTAAAATCAAATACGATTGTCTTAGCTAAAAATGGTCAACTAATTGCTATGGGGTGTGGACAAACTTCTCGTGTAGATGCGTTGCGCCAAGCGATTACAAAGGCGAGAGCTTTTAAGTTTGATGTAAGCGGATCAGTGATGGCATCTGATGCTTTTTTCCCGTTTAGTGATTGTGTGGAAATTGGAGCGGAAGCGGGTGTAGTAGCGGTCTTGCAACCTGGTGGATCAATTAGAGATCAAGATAGTGTGGATGCTTGTAATAAGAATGGCTTGTCTATGGTGAAAACTGGGGTACGTCATTTTAGGCATTAGAATTTGGTGATCGGTTATTAGTAAAGCGGTGAATGGCTTGATACTATTCACTGCTTTTTATTTTCATGAAATTTAAGTATTTTGAGTACTAGTTTTTTAATCCAAATTATGTTGTAAAATGAAATTCAAATTCTTTTTATTGGCTATTGTTATTTGGTCATTTAATAATTGTAGTAATCCTGCTAAAACATCAACGGATACCTATTCAAAAGATGAAATTTTAATAGGAACAGAAATTGAAATAGAAGAAGACAATAAATTTCCATTTTCTTTTTATGTAACTGATACGACGGATAAAACTAAGCCTTATGTTAAATTGACGACGATCGATCAAGATGGTACTTATCTGATAGACTGGGGGGAAGGTAATTTACATTGGAGTGGGAATTTGGTTGAAATGACTCAAAACTTAGGTTATCGAATGCCACCTTCTGTTTACTGGAGTTCTGAAAATTATATTTGCATGGCAACTTATTGGTCAGGACCTTTTTCTCAACATATTTTCCTTCCTTTAAAAAAAGAATTACCTATTCAGTTTTTTAAAGAAGATATAGAGTATGTAGATTCACTACACCATTTCGTAGTTTATATTGAAGCAGATTATGATAAGAATAGAGTCACTTGGACTATTCAAAGTTTGATTAAGGATATGAAAGAGACATTTGAAATACCTATAGATGGAAAGGTAATAGGTTATCCTTGGTACTCAGAACTAAAACGGAAAGGTGATTTTATCTACATAAAGAAAGGAAGTGATACA
>CAYLSF010000394.1:0-6498 GCA_964385675.1 uncultured Saprospiraceae bacterium | reverse complement strand
ATAAGGATACCGATGAATTAAATTTTTCCCTAGATTTAAATAAATTATTTTTTCATGACTATTCAGTATTTTCAATTTATTGTATTAAATCCTAAATATTTACGACTCTTTTCTACTAAAAGTTGTCATGATCAGCATTAGCGGGATTCCTGCTTTCACAGTAATGATGGTGAGTTAAGATTTTGTTGGATAGTTATATTTTTTCTTACAAGTCAAATCGATATCCGATATTTAATTTTGAGATGAATAAAAGTAAACCAAAAAGATGATACTTCCCCTCAATATCAGTTTAACTACTATATAAGATACGAAAGATACCATTATCCTTGTGACACCAAAAAGGTTAGGGGTTTTATGCTTAAAAGCAAACACAAGATTATCAAATTAAGAAATTTCTTTTGCAGTAGACATAAGTTGAAATAGTGCAAAAAATTATCTTTATATATGGAATATGAATGGTTATTCTAGTATTATAATTTGAACCACTATATATCTAAATTAGAAGAAGGAAATTATCAAACCACATTAAATTTCCATGAATTCCCGTATTTTCGTGGTTAATTTTAGGAGCAATTACTTTGGAGTATATTTAAAATACAATAATACCTGCCAAAAGGCAGATTATCAGAATTAATTTTCATTAAGATACGAGATGATAACCATTGCAAATATATCGGTAAAATATGGAGATAGGATATTATTTAACAATATCAATCTCACCATAATGCCAAAAGATAGAGTCGGATTAGTGGGTAGAAATGGTGCTGGAAAATCTACCTTACTTAAAATTATTGCGAATTACCAAAGTGCAGATAGTGGGAATATTAATTATCCAAATGGTTCTACGCTTGGCTTTTTACATCAGGATTTGGATTTACCGAAAGGAAAGACAGTGATGGCTGAAACCTTAACGGCATTTGGCGCAGCTAAAGAATTAGAAGCAAGAATTGAGGAGATAAATGTGGAGTTAACAGAACGGACGGACTATGAAAGTCAAGCCTATGCGAATCTGTTAGACGAGTTATCAGATGCTACGGAAAGATTTCAACTGTTAGGTGGACAAACCATGCAAGCGGATGCTGAACGAGTATTATTGGGTCTAGGATTTAAGCACGCTGATATGGGACGCTTAACAGATGAATTTAGTGGAGGGTGGAAAATGAGGATTGAACTGGCAAAAATGCTGCTTCAACGCCCCGATTACTTGATGCTCGATGAACCTACAAATCACCTGGATATTGAGTCCATTCTTTGGTTAGAAAATTACTTAAAAACTTATGAAGGTGCCGTAATTATCATTTCGCATGATAAAACCTTTTTGGATAATACAACTAAACGCACGATAGAAATTGAATTAGGTAAAATCTATGATTATAAAGCTGCTTATTCAAAATATAAACAACTTAGAGTCGAACGAAAAGCCCTTCAAGAGTCTGCTTTTAAAAATCAACAAAAAGTAATTGCTCAACGAGAGCGTACCATTACTCGATTTATGGCAAAAGCGACCAAAACAAAGATGGCTCAATCCATGAAAAAACAATTGGATAAACTGGAGCGAATTGAGCTAGAAGATGAAGATACCTCAGCCATGCGAATTCAATTTCAACCCGCTCCTCGTTCTGGTCAAATTGCCTTAGAAATAGAAAAATTGATAAAGCGATATGGTGATTTAACCGTTTTAAATCAAGTGGATTTTAAAATGGAACGGGGAGATAAAGTTGCTTTTGTAGGCCAAAATGGACAGGGAAAAACTACACTTTCTAAGATTATAGCTAAAGTAGAGACCCTAACGGGTGGACAGTGCAAATTGGGATATAACGTTCAAATTGGTTATTACGCTCAAAATCAAGCCGAGTCTTTACATCCAAATTTGACGGTGTTACAAACAATGGAAAATGTTGCTCCAAACGATATGCGTGTAAGGGTAAGAGGCATTTTAGGAGCATTTATGTTTAGTGGTGAAGATGTAGATAAAAAAGTCTCTGTGCTTTCGGGAGGAGAGCGAGCCAGGCTAGCTTTGGCTTGTATGTTACTTCATCCTTTCAACCTCTTAATATTGGATGAGCCGACGAATCACCTGGATATGATTTCAAAGGAGGTGCTAAAAAAAGCCTTGTTAAAATATGATGGCTCTATGATTGTTGTATCACACGATAGAGACTTTTTACAGGGTTTGACCAATAGAACACTCGAATTTAGAGATAAACAATTGTATAATTATATCGGTGATGTTTATGCCTTTTTGAAAAAACGGCAATTAGATAATATGCGAGAAGTGGAGAAAGCAACCCAGAAAAAAACTGCTGCTAAAAAAGCAGAATTAATTACTTCTAAACCACAACTTTCCTACGAAGAACGCAAACGACTACAAAAAACTAAACGTCGATATGAAAAAGCTATTCAAGAAGCTGAAAAGCAAATAGAAAAACTAGAAGCAACTATTGAAAAAATTGAATTACAAATGGCTAATCCTAATTTCTACCAGCAGTCGGATTCTAATACGATTATTACGAACTATAAAGCCGCTAAAAATAAATTGGAAGAAACCATGGAAAGTTGGGAAGAAAATCAATTGGAATTAGAGATTTTTATAGAAGAGCATCCTGAATTATAGTTTTGGCTGCATGAAGTAGTTTTAACAAGTTCTTATTTAGGTTTTCAGGGAAAATCATAAATAAGAACTTGCTGTATATGCTTCTATCATAGTGACTAGATTCTATTGGTAATTACCGTATTACATTAACCACCGATTTATAACTCCGCTCTTGACCTCTTGCATCTGTCAATTTGACCATAACTACATAAGTACCATTTTTTACCCATTTTCCTGTATTATTTTTACGACCGTTCCAAGCTTGTAAAGGATCTCTTGTTTCAAAAATGGCTTCTCCCCACCTATTCCAAATTTTCATTTCAAACTTCTTGAACCATAAATTTACCCCTGTACCTCGATAACCATCATTAATATTATCCTCATTCGGTGTAAAGGCATTGGGCAGCCAATATGTAAAATCAGGTAAAATATCTAATATCTTCGTAAGAGTATCTTGACAACCTTCAGGATGTGTTGCAATTAATGTCACTCTAGCTAAACCCGAATCGCTGAATGTATGAATAGGATTTTCTTGAAAATAGACAGCCCCATCATCTATCAACCATTGCCAAGCAATATCATCTATGGACTGATTTGTAAATTGTACTGTCGGTTCTAATATAGAGATCTGTTCTGGGTTATAAGTGAAGTCCGCTATAGGATCAGGATTTACGGTAACTAAGTCTTCAAAATTTTGAAAAGCTACACACCTTGTTGGAGAGGTTACGGTCAATGATACATCATAACTCCCAACGTCTATGTACGTATCGGTAGGACTGGGTTCATCACTAAAGTTCCCGTTTCCTAAATCCCATTCCGTCGTATAGCCATTGAGCGGAAATGTATTATTTTGAATCGTAACTTCATAAGGACTACAACCACTGTAGTCTCTTGACCCAATTTTTATATCAGGTGATGGAAACCAATCTACATTGATAATAGCAGTATCTGTACAATTATTATAATCTTCTACAATCAAAGCAACGGGATAACTCCCTACGGCTGTAAATTGATAAACAATATTAGTGTCTATTAAAATACTACCATCTGTCAAATCCCAAGTCCATCTTTTGATAGTCGTATCCCCTTCTATAGAGGCATCCGTAAATTCAATTGGGGCTATTTCACAGGAATCAAATGTAGCAAAACCTTGTGCTGTAGGTGTTTGATAAATGGTAATAATATTTTCAAAAGTATCTGTAGAAGTACAACCTAATGGCGATTCAATAAAAACAGAAACGGTGTAAATACCTGCCTGTTCATAAGTATGCTTGGGGCTAGCTTCAGTAGAAAAGCTGCCATCTCCTAAGTCCCAATCCGTTGTATATCCATTGATAGGGTAAGAATTATTAACAAACTCAATTTCATAGGGCATACACCCTTCAAAGGAACTAGGAACAATATCTATAATGGAAGTGGGGGCCCAAGTCAAGGTTTCTTCATGCGTTACTACACAGCCTGTACTATTTTCAATAGTTAAGGCAACCGTATAAGTACCTGCATCTAAATACTGCCGTTGAATGTTCACGCTATCTAGTGAAGCAATTGAAAAGCCATCCCCAAAATCCCATAATCGAATTTTTACAGAGTCTTCTGCATCTAGTAAAATGGTTTCATCCGTAAAAAAGACTGGTGCAATTTCGCAAGAATCAAAGTAATAGGAAAAATCAACAATAGGCGGTTCATAAAGGAAAATGTTCACATAAGCCGTATCACTACAAATTCCTCCAACTCCAGCTGGATTTACAACCAATCGAGCCGTATATTCTCCATAGCCTGGAAATGTAATCGTTAAGTCAGTTGTAGTATCCACAATTGGGTTTAATGAATCTATGTAAACCGTCCATTCATATCCATTAATAAATTGAGCTTGTGTACTTTGATTAATAAAATCGACCACCGTATCTCCACATTGTACAATATTAAACTCCCGAAAACCGACTTGTTCTGCTTCGTCTAAATCAGCTAAAACATTTACTGTACAAGCTATCACTTTGTATTGGAAATCTCGAAATACGGTACTAAAGAGCGTATCATTTCGGTATTCTTTGATACAAATTCCCACAGCAAATTCCCCTAGTTGAGTCGGTAAAACTGAAATCATACCCGTCTGAGGATTAATAGATAATGGAGGCGCCCCCCCCATTGGATCTAATGCTGAAAAAGGGGGATTGTACGGAACACTCGGATAGGGAGGTGCTCCAGGTTGATTAGTCACAGGGGCTCCAGGAGAGGTATTTATACCATCTCGCACTTGACATAACTCATACACCAAAGAATCCCCATCTGGATCTACCGCATTGCTTGATATAAAAAGCGGTTGACCTTGACAAATTACAACAGGAGGACTTGAGTTAAAAACAGGACTATCATTACATTGTAATTGAGCATCTCCACTTATAAAAACACTAAATCCTGTACTTACGGTACCTGCATTTACAATATTATCAATATTCGCACTTCTACAGCAGCGCTCGGTCGTAATATAATATCCAAAAGGATTATAAACCAAAGCTCTGATTAATACATAAGTACCTACATTAATTCGTAAGGTGGGAGGAACTACAACACAATCATTATTGACATTATTAGGTACTTGACTTTCGGAATCTAATTCCACTCCTGTAATCGTCTGAACTAAATTCCCTTGACCATCATAAATAGCTACAGGAATATTGGCATCAAAGGATTGTGCTGCACTACTGGGAGCAAAAGCATCTCGATAAAGCTTTATAGTTATAATGTATAAGTTGACCACAATTCCATTTGGATCAACAGTAGTACTGGCACATTCGTAAGTCATTTCTCCACCGACTAAATGACCTGCTTTTAAAGCTGGAGTAAAAAAAAGGAACAACAATGCGAACGAGTAAGGTAGAAGTCTTTTCAACGTTAAAATTTTTGATGTGTGTGCAATAATTAGGTTTTAATTTTTGTTAGTATTCATTCATAGTTAACCAACAATATTGTATTTCAAAGAAGCACGTTTGAATACTTATCTAAAGATGGATTTGGTTCAAACATCTTGTAAACAAAACCACCATCATTTTGTGCAACCTTAGTTGAAAAATGATGTTAATTTTTACTAAAAAAAGAAAAAGGTGAATCAAAACCAATCCAAAACTACTTTGTACACTAACGATGAAATTGCATTGATAGTACCAATTTTAACAAAAGGAGGGTCTATTTTATATCCTACGGACACAATTTGGGGAATTGGCTGCGATGCTTGTAATGTAAAATCAGTTGATAATATCTTTAAGTTGAAACAAACTCAAAAAGATAAAGGGTTAGTATTACTAGTGTCTGATAATGAAATGCTGCATCAATATGTGAATAGAGTACATCCAAAAATTCAAAATCTTTTAGATTATCATACCCGCCCTGTTACCGTAGTCTATGAAAATGCTAAAAACTTACCAGAAGAAGTTATATCAAATGACGGTAGTATAGCTATTAGAATTGTACAAGATATTTTTTGTCAAGAAATGATTAGAGCTTTGGGTCGCCCTATCGTTTCTACTACTGCAAATATTTCTACACATCCCGTTCCCAAAAACTTCAAAGATATTGATACAACAATAATTAATGGAGTAGATTATGTCGTTAAACATCGTCAAGATGAAGTCACTAATAACTTACCTTCTGTTATGGTTAAACTCTCCGCTAAAAATGAGTTAGACTTTATACGAAGGTAATCATACTAGATTTCTAGATATCACTACCCAAATTATGTAATTGCGTGCAGTCCAAATTGTCGCATTAAGTTTTTTAATAATTGATATTCTGCCATGTCAATTATGATAACCGATAATTTGAACTATACTCATGTAATTTATAAAATGCGTTTATATTTTATAATGATTATATTTATAGCCTCAACTAATCAAATTATGTATCATTAT
>CAYLSF010000393.1:0-6511 GCA_964385675.1 uncultured Saprospiraceae bacterium | reverse complement strand
ATAGCCGTAGTTGGTGCTTATCTACAACCTACAGGTGGGGTAAAAAAAGGGGCAGTCTATATATATGTTCGTATTGGCGGATTTTGGCAAGCCATGCGTAATGGACGCATTACGATGAATGATGCAGTAAATGCAGATAAGTTTGGCTATAGTGTAGATTTGAGTGGTAGTAATTTAGTAGTAGGATGTCCTTGGTACGACAGAGGTGGAAGAAATGGGGGTGCTGCCTTTGTTTATAATATTAATCCACCTTTGGATCGAGTGACCTTAACTAACACTTTTTTAGCAGCGAATGGAAGCGAAAGTATGGGATGGTCTGTCGGAATGGATGGAGGTCAAGTAATTGCCGGTGCTTACTCGGCTACTGTGAATAATATTAGAAGTGCAGGTGTTGTCTATTTCTTCAGATAATTTATAAATAATTTAGCTTCAACGGTTTCTTTTTGTCTGAGTGACCATTAAGTAATAAAGCAGCTATTGATAGAAATATCAATAGTTGTTTTATTATTTCATACACTAGACTACTTTACACAAAATGAAACTATATATATTGATACTTTGGCTCGCCTTTTTTGTATGCAATCCAAATCTTACCTATACACAAACTACAACTACACCAACGATTGATAGTTTGGAAAAAGTTATAGGCACTCTTACTGATACAACAGAGCGTATTAAGACCCTATTGGCACTATCTAAAAATTATTATTGTGGTACGCAAGCAGAACTATACGGACAACAAGCTTTAGCGCTCTCAACGGGTTTAAAAGATACGATGTTATTAACGGAAATATATTTCCGACTTAGCTGGATTGCCCATTGTAATGAAAACTTAGATAGTGCGAATTATTGGCTCAATAAAACCTTTCCGATTTGCGAAAAAAATGAAAATCATTATTGCCTTTATAGATATTACTTACTATCGGCGACGTATCTATCCTATTATCCCGAAGATGAATTACTAGAAAATTATTTTCAAAAAGCCTATTATCATAGTGCGAAGGTTGAAGATACCTACTTCAGAGGTATCGCACTCAATAATTGGAGTGTCTTTCTGATGAAAGGTGGACAGTACGCTAGAGCAAAAAATAAATTAGAAGAAGCGGTTTCTTATATTGATAGCACTTATGATATGGCACAACGGGGGCGTTTACATTATAACCTAGCCCGTGCCTATAAAGGAACAAATCAAGTTAATAAATCAATTGATTATTTTTTAGAGGCTTTTGCATTAAGAAAACAAACTACCAACCCTGCTGGTGTAGGAGAGGTTTATGTTCGTTTAGCCGAAATCTTAATTGAAGATACGTTACAACATTATTCTGCACAGTATCCGCTTATTTTTAAAACAGTATCCGCCCCAACTATTCCCGCTTTATTGGATTCTGCCTATCAAAAATCTTTACCGACTTATGCTACAGGATTAATGAAACCCATTTTTGAAAATCAAATCCGTTATTATGAATCACAAAAAGATTATGAATTGGCATTTTATTACCTCCAAAAACTTAAAGAATTGGACGAATCCGTGTTGTTAGGGGAGGAAAACTTAAAAGGATTAGTCAGTATTAAAACGAAATACGAAAAGCAAGTATTAGAAAATAAGGTACTGAAAGCCGAATTGACACAAAAACAAATACGCACAGAACGTAATTATCTACTCTTTGGGTTGGTTTTACTCTTGCTCATCTCTATCACAGGATGGATTTTATTCCAACAAAAAGCAATGATCCGACAAGCCAAAATTGAGCGAAAAGAGCAAGAAATTAAGGATTTACAAACTCAGCAACAAATTTTGACGATGAGTGCTATGCTAGAAGGTCAAGAAAAAGAGCGTTCTCGCATTGCAAAGGATTTACACGACGGACTAGGAGGACTATTATCATCCATTAAACACAACATACTCAATACCATATCCGTACATTCTCTAAAAACAGATGCAGAAGTCCTATTAAATGAAGCCTATAGTGAAGTACGTCGTATTGCACACAATATGATGCCCTTATCTTTACAGCGATTGGGTTTACAACATGCACTTGAGGATTTTTGTAATCAACAACGTATTGGTCAGTCCTTCGATGTCTTTTTCAAAACCTATGGACAAACTAAGCGACTTTCAGAAACTAAAGAAATTATGCTTTATAGGGTAGTCCAAGAAGCATTTAATAATATTCAAAAACACGCTAATGCAAATGAAGTGCTACTACAAATGACTTATGGTGAAGATTGGCTCAATATAACCATAGAGGATGATGGTGTTGGATTTGATAAAAATACACCAAAACATGAAGATGGTCTTGGACTTCATAGCATGTTATCTAGGATACAGTACATTGATGGTACTTGTTCTATTGAATCTGATATTGACGAAGGTACAGCAATTCATATAACCGTAAATACAGAAATGGATGCAAGAAAAAATTAAAATTTTCATTACCGATGATCATCAAATCATGCTCGATGGGCTAAAATCTATCTTAGTTTGTGAACCTACTTTCGAGATAGTTGGCGAAGCCTTAAATGGCGTAGAAACACTAAAAAAGCTGGAAACCATAACGCCTGATGTACTACTTATGGACTTAATCATGCCTAGAATGGATGGATTAGAAACGACGAAACATATTCGGAAACGTTATCCGCATATCAAAATCATTATACTCACCACAAATGATGAAGGCAGTATTATCACTTCCATTTTTAAACAAGGGGCATCTGGATTTTTACTTAAAAATACCTCTAGTGATGTATTAATTAATAGTATTCATCAAGTTTATAAGGGTAAAAAAATATTGAGTTCTGACTTAACACAAAAGATATTACACCAATTGAATACACCTCCCTCTCCTTCAAAAACTAAACTCAAATTAACCAAAAGGGAAAAGGACGTATTAAAACTTATTGCGAAAGAAAAAACCACCGCAGAAATCGCAAGTCAGCTATTTATTAGTACCCATACGGTTATTTCACATCGTCGAAATTTACTCGTAAAGTTTGATGTTAAGACCTCTGTAGGGTTGGTCAAAAAAGCGTTGGAATCGGGTATTTTATAACATGATTTGTACTTTCTTTTGAATGATATTCGGATCTTTAAAATCACGCCTATTGCACAATCAATTTATAGCCAATTCCTCGAATATTTACGATTTCGATAGAGGTATCTAACTTTAAATACTTCCGTAGTTTCGTGATAAAAACATCCATACTACGGGCGTTGAAAAAGGAGTCATCGCCCCAGAGTTTTAAGAGTACAGCTTTGCGTTCCAATACTTTATTTTGATTTTCGCATAGCAATTGAAGTATTTCGGATTCTCTATGTGTGAGGCGTTTTTCTATTTGATGATGCGTTAATAATTGCTTGGTCGAATCAAAGTTAAATTGACCTAATGCCCATTGCGTTTGAGGTTGAATACGTTGAACGGTTTTTTGGTGTTTGAGTAATGATTTGATTCTGACAATTAACTCCTCCATACTAAATGGCTTCTTGATATAATCATTTGCCCCTAATTCAAACCCTTTTATAAGGTCTTGTAATTGTGATTTTGCAGTCAAGAAAATAATTGGAATAATAGGATCAATCAAGCGAACCTCTTTCGTGAGAGAAAACCCATCTTTTGTTGGCATCATAATATCGAATACGCAAATATCAGGACGTTCCCGCTGAAAAGCCTGCCATCCTTTTTCACCATCTGTACAATACGTCACCTCAAAATCCCTCGTTTCCAAACTTTCTTTTACAATATTTCCTAACACCACTTCATCTTCAACCAATAGTAATTTTATCTTTTTCATGATGTCTTATTTTTGGCTCTTTGATAATTTCTGCCACTAATGCACGAATAAATATTTTAATTAGTCTTATTCGTTCGAAATTCGTGCATTAGTGGCTTTAAAATGAATCACACAAATAATTTTTGCAGAAATTGTCAAAGAGCTTTTATTTTTCCAATTGAATGATAAATGTACTACCTACTCCAATAGTACTGTTTACCTCAATCGTACCGCCATGCTTTTCAACCATTTTTTTAACATAACTTAATCCCAATCCAAATCCCTTTATATTATGAATATCTCCCGTAGGCACTCTATAAAATTTATCAAAAATATGCGGCAAATGTCCTTTAGCAATGCCTATACCATTATCCTTGATTTGAATACATAGGTGCTTTGCTGTTTCATATGCCTTCACTTGTATCTTGACATCCGATGTCGCATATTTTATCGCATTATCCATCAAATTATTTAGCACATTGGTAAAATGCGTTTTATCCAATTGAAAATGCGTAGTCTCCAAATCATTGATGAGTTGAACTGCTACGGATTTATCAGGTACTATTTTATAGCGATTCGTTACATCATCTAATATTTTTGAGAGTTCTACTTGCTCCAATTCTAACTCAAAATTTTCTTTTTCATAGATGGAAATATTCAAGATTTTTTCCACCATTCCTGTCAATCGCTGTACCTCATTATTGGATAATTGAAGGTATTTGAGCGTCTTTTCTCGGTCTTTTAATAAATCAAAATGGATGAGTGCTTCATTTGCTGCTGAAATAATAGAAATAGGGGTTTTCAATTCATGCGTCATATTATTAATAAAGTCATTCTTGATTTCTGAGAGTTTCTTTTGTTGTAAAATGATTCGCCACATATAGGCAAAACAACCAATCGTTAAACCTAACAATAGTACAGAACCGAGTAATACCAAGCCCATTTGCTTAAAAATGTAAAAAGATAGATTTGGAAAATTCGCTTGAACCACATGATCGCCCAACATTAAACTATGAATCCGTCGAGTTTGCCAACCTTCTATCGTATAAGGTGGTTGCAAAGTTGAAGCGATAATAGAGTCTTTTTGACTCAATACTAATTCATAAGGGGTTTCTATATTTTTTAATTGAAGGGCTGCATTATACAAACTATCCAACTGCTCAATATCCCAGCGATGTTCCAATAAAGTGTATAATACATTATCAAATAATCGCTGTGTTTGTACCCGAAAATTACCTTTTATCAAACTATCCTCTTCTATATTAATAATTGGCAGACGTTTATCCTCAATTTTAATTCGTTGGCGTTCCGAAGAAACAACCGTCATAGAGATATTTGATTTAGACTTTTTAGGTGGTAGCTGAATAGAAGTATCCCATTTTGAGGAATCCCCAATGACCATAGCAATCTGAACCGAATCATTTTCAAAATAAGCAGTCCTAGTCTTAGAAATCAATTGTTTTTCGATGACTTTTTGTAACGTTTCCACCACATCCTCTTGAAAACGTTTCTGATGAATATCATAGGAAGTCGATAGCCAGTACACTTGAAACCCAATTATTCCAAGTACGGCTAAGGACATTAATCCAATAATATATCGAAAAGATTGTTTCATGTAATAAAGTGTTGTCGTTTTACTGTTTGGATGTATTGTCATGTTTACACCAATCAAAAATATTAACTTTTTGGTCGGACTGCCTGTGAGTTAACACTAAATAACAATCAATAACAGAGATTCAAGTATTTTGAAGTTATTTTTAATTCTTATAACTGAATTTTAGTTATAAAAACTATAAAAAACTTGTACTGGGTTTTTAAAAACTGTATTATTGTAACATGAAACATTATTTGAATAAGAATGAGGAAGCCATTATGCAAATTCTATGGCGTTTAGAAAAAGCTTTTCTAAGGGAAATTGCAGATGAATTTCCTGACCCTAAACCGCCTTATACCACCATAGCTTCTGTGGTAAAAAAACTACATAAACAGGGTTTAATTGGTCATCGTAGTTTTGGAAAAATGAATCGCTATTATCCGATTTTAAAACAGTCGGAATACAGCAGAACAACCCTTAAGAGTTTATTACAAAATTACTTTGGAGGGTCTTATGAACAGTTAGTTTCGTTTTTTGTGAAAGAGGACGAACTTGATTTGGAGGAGCTAGAGAAAATTTATCAAAAACTCAAATCAAAATCTAAATACGATGATATTTCTTAATTACCTATTTGAAGTTAGTATTTGCCTCGTCGCTTTATATGTCGTCTATCACTTTCTACTTCATCAAGAAAAGCTGCTATTACTCAATAGAGGGTATCTACTTTTTACATTAGCTATTTCTTTTGTCATTCCATTACTCCAAGTTTCGATTCCTCAACAGACTCCTGAGTATATTCTATTGTATATGCCTCAAGATGCTATTCTTCCTCCTTCAGGATTACAAACGTCTCCCTCTACGGCATACACGTTTTGGAATTGGGAAAATATCGTATTACTACTCTATTGTACAGGGCTTTTGATAACACTAATCCGATTTTTGACCAGTTTTAATCAAATTATTCACCTTCTAAAAAATGGACAAATCAAACCGTATGATGATTATCAATTGGTTTTAGTGGAACAAGAAATACCTGTTTTCTCTTTTTTTAATTATGTATTTCTGTATAAAAATCATCAATACGCTGAACAAGAATTATGCATTATTATCGCTCCTGAAACCGAAAACATTCGTGGGGAAAATTCTCAC
>CAYLSF010000392.1:0-6513 GCA_964385675.1 uncultured Saprospiraceae bacterium | reverse complement strand
CATCTTCTACAACTTCGGGCATAGAGGAAATATTAGATGTGATAATAGGTACATCACAATTCATGGCTTCAAGTAGCGGTATGCCAAAGCCCTCAAAAAGCGAAACATAAGTCAAGGCATAAGAAGCTGCCATCAATTGTGGTAATTTATCGTCAGATACATAACCCAAAAAATGAATATCTTTTTGATGTGTTGCCTCATCATAAGCAAGTTTAACTTCACCTGTTTTCCAGGCAAATCGACCTGCAATCAATAATTGTATAGGCGATTGTGTTTCTTTTTTAAATGTATCAAAGGCAGTAATCAGTCGATGTACATTCTTGCGAGGTTGTACTGCTCCAACATAGAAAAAATAAGGTTGTCCCTCTGAGTATTCGGCTCGTATCTGTTCTTTTTCTACGTCTGAAATAGGTTTAAAATGTGAACGTACCCCATTACAGGCTACCGTAATTTTAGAAGGATTAATACCATATTCTTGAATCACATCCTGTTTAGAATAATTAGATACAGTAACAATTTTCTTTGCTTTTGCTAAAAACTTAGGCATAAAATAATCATAATACCAAGCATTGACCCGACTCACTTGTTCTGGAAAATGCTTAAAGGCAATGTCATGAATCACCAAAATAGTTGGTACATTTGTCCGAAGCGAAAGAAAGCCATCTGTTGATAGAAATACATCTGCTTTATAGCGTTTTAAGGCTTGGGTGACGAACCATTCAAACCAGATGTAAAATAAAATAGGATGGCGAGCAGGTGGTTGTAATACAACAGGAGTGATATTTTGAGCAAAAATAAATTCCTCTGAATAGGGACGATCAAATAAAAATATAAACTCATGCTCTGGATGTGCGATGACCATACGTTTTAGCGTTTCGTACGTAAACCATCCGATACCTTCGAGTTTATCTTTTAATAAAAATCGTGTGTTGATCGCTATTTTCAAGGAGGTGTAAGGTATAAGGTGTGAGGTATAAGGTACAGGGTTAGAGGAATTTTTCCTTACACCTTATACCTTGTACCTTACACCTAAATTAAAGGTAATGAACCAAAAATTTCTATCCAACTTAGCTTTTTTACTAGCTGCGAATTTACTAGTCAAACCATTTTATATTTTTGGTATTGACCGTATGGTGCAAGTTACAGTTGGAACGGAAATGTATGGTGTATATTTCGCTTTATATAATTTTTCGATACTTTTTTACATCATTTTAGATTTAGGGTTGACGAATTATAACAATCGAACCATTGCTCAAAATAGGGATTTACTGAAATCCTACTTGCCTAATTTGATTGTAGTCAAGTTAGGCTTGTCTTTTGTATTTTTAGGCTTGTTATTTTTAGTAGCCATCATGCTTGGTTATGATGTGCTTAAATTGAAATTATTGCTGCCTTTAGCTTTAAATCAAATCCTCATCTCTTTTATCTTTTATTTCCGCTCCAATATTACGGCTTATCATTATTTTAAAATGGATGCCCTTATTTCCATATTGGATCGTCTGATATTGATTGTAGTGTGTAGTGTTTTGCTTTGGGGGAGTGTGGTATCTACGTTTAAAATAGAATACTTCATTTATGCTCAGACTTTCGCTTATGCTATTACTGCTTTAATGGCATTTTTAGTAGTACTTCGTTTTGTGGATTTTACTCATTTAAATTTGAATCAATTGGTTCAAAAAACGAAGTTAGTTCAAATTTTAAAAGAAAGTTTTCCTTATGCTTTATTGATATTACTCATGACCTTATATAATCGAATAGATGGTATTATGCTCGAAAGATTATTAGATGATGACGGAAATGAAGCAGGGATTTATGCTGCTGCCTATCGACTGTTGGATGCCGTTAATGTATTTGGATTATTGTTTGCGAGTTTATTATTACCCCTATTTGCGAAAATGCTGAAAGATAAAGTACCTATTCAAAACTTAACACAAACCAGTTTTCAAACTATTTTAGCCTTTTCTATTACGGTGGCTATAGGCTGTTTTATTTTTCAGCAAGAAATTATGTCATTGCTATATCCAGAAGCTACGGTGTATTGGGCGGAAGTTTTTAGCTGGTTGATGTTTAGTTTTATAGCCATTAGTTCAGTTTATATTTTTGGGACTTTGATGACAGCTAATGCCAATTTACGAGCCTTAAATTGGATAGCAATTAGCGGAGTGGTTTTGAATGTGATTTTAAATTTTATTCTCATTCCAAATTATAAAGCGTATGGTGCTACCATAGCAACTGTAAATACGCAGGCTTTGGTTGCTATTGCTCATATCATTTGGGCAATTCGACTGTTTAATTTAAAGTTTTCTATTGGATTTGTTTTAAGAATTTTGGGATATGGATTCTTAATTTCTATTGGTGGATATTTTACCTATTCCTTAAACCTTAACTGGATAATCAGATTTATAGCTTTTAATGGATTAGCTTTAATTGGAACTTTTAGCTTTAAATTAATTGATATTCAATTATTTGTAAATGCTATACGAAATCGGTAATTAATTATTAGTTGCCAGTTATCGGCTACCAATAACTGACAACCGATAACCAATAACTATCTCAATAACTATTTAATTAATTCTTGTAAACGCATCGCCAATGACATATCACCACTTATCTTAATTTTCCCAGTCATTACTGCCATCATTGGATTCAAATCTCCTTTGCGTAATTTTTCAAACGTAGCTAATTTCATTGAAATCGTACAATCGGCAGGTTTATCATCATTGGTAATGATATTTTTATCTCCTTTACTATCTACATGAATAATACCTTCTCCTCTTAAATCTAATTTTAGAGAAGCATCAATAGTAGGCATTCCGTCCGCTCTCGCTTTTAGAGCATTTGTTAAATCGTGTACTGTCATTATTAATTTTGAATTTGATTCTCAACCAAGTGAGAAAGTTTTTTTAATTGTTGAATATTATCTTGATTTCGCAAATAATCGACTCCAACCATAGCGAAATATTAAGAATAGGAAGAAGAATAATCCGATTAAATACCAAACCGAACCGTAGAAAACGACCCAGATTCGTGTTTTTTGTAAAATGAGTATGGTTACAAAAGTAACGGCAATCATAAATAACAAGCCAGATAACTTTTCAAAACCAGGAATACGACTCAACTCTAACGCCCTGCTCATAATGAGTAAGGTCACTATCATAGAAATAATTGGAAGGAAATAAACCAATGAATTGATGTTTAAAACACTCTTCCCTTCAAAGACCAACACATAAACCAATAAGGTAGCAGCTAAAATACCAGGAATACAAGTTGCATATACAAAAAATGAATACACATATTTCCATGGATTATCATAAGATTCCTCTTTGCTAAAAATAGTCGCTACAAAAGTGATGAGTGGTAATCCTATAAAATAGAATAAGATAAAGGATGGATTGTCTCCAATTGAGTTGAATAATTCCTGTAATGTCATTTTTTAATTGTTATCTGTTATTGGTTATTCGTTTTGATTGTATTTACTATACGAAAATATCATTTTATTTTGATAAATTTATAAATCATCTAAAAAGGTAAATTTTGATATAAAAACTTCCGTATTATCATTATATTTGAAATCAATAAATGGATGTTTAAATATGTCATTAAAATCTTTCAAATATTGGAAAAGGCAGGAGGTTCAAAAAGTATTTGGACTAAAGCGTATGCGGAAAATGGATGAAATGAGTAATTGGTTAAATGTTGATATAACTTCTATTGCTGCCAATAAAAAGATTCAAATTGAAGCATTGAGAGCATATTTATTTGAGCATGTTACAGATTGGAATGAAGCTACACTAAAATTTCTTTTTTTGGGTCCCTTCATGCAATTGGTTAATTTTCATATTAATAATTATAATCCATTTTTAGAATATCCTTTAAAAGCAACTGTAGGTGATGATGAAACTTCTGGAAAAGTTGATTTTATGGTTGCTCAAGGCGAACAAATTCCAGAAGCTCCATTTTTTTGTTTACATGAATATAAGCCCGAAGAGGGAACAAGCAATGACCCTTATGGTCAATTATTAGTAGCGATGGTAGCTGCTCAACAGGAAAATCAAAAGCAAGGACTTGATGTGCCTATTTACGGGACTTATGTATTAGGACGAATGTTCCATTTCGTAATACTTCAAGGTAAAGAATACATGAATAGTAAAGCTTATGATGCTACACAAGAAGATATTTTTGAAATTTTCGTTATCCTATCCAAAGTAAAAAAATATATACAATCCACTATACTTTCTGATTCCTAAGAAAAATTATCGCCCCAAAAAAACCAATAAAACAGAAATATCCGAAGGCGAAACGCCACTAATCCGACTCGCTTGTCCAATGGTCATGGGCTTCAATAGAGATAGTTTTTCTTTAGCTTCTGCCGAAAGTGAGGCTAATTTATGATAATCAAAATCTTCTTTTAATCTCACCGATTCTAAACGATTCATCTTATCGACCATCTCTTGTTCCTTTGCGATATAGCCTGCATATTTAATCGTTATTTCTGCTTGCTCTATAAATTCATTATCGTATTGGCTCAATTTTTCGTTTAAATCGGGCAGTACTTCTGCTAATCCTTTTAGCGTTACATGCGGACGCAATAATACCTTATGCAACTTAACGCCTTGTTTTAATCTTGAACTCCCTACTTTCTCCAAATACCCATTCATTTGAACTGGCGAAACGCTAAAATCACGTAGTAGTTGTTCAATACTTTCTTTGGCGGCTTTTTTTGCTTCTACTCGTATCATGCGTTCTTCCATATTTTGCATACCCAATGCTTTGGCAATCGGTGTTAATCGCAAATCGGCATTATCTTGACGGAGTAAAATTCGATATTCTGCACGAGAGGTAAACATTCGATACGGTTCCTTAGTCCCTTTATTCACCAAGTCATCAATCAATACCCCAATGTAGGCTTCAGAGCGTTTTAAAATAAATGGCTCGTCCTCTTTCACGGCTTGATGTGCATTAATACCCGCCATCATTCCTTGACAAGCAGCTTCTTCATAGCCTGTCGTTCCATTGATTTGACCTGCAAAAAATAGCTTTTTAACCAATCGAGTTTCTAAAGATAGTTTCAATTGAGTAGGCGGAAAGAAGTCATACTCTATCGCATAGCCTGGACGGAACATCTTTACATTTTCAAAACCAGGAATCATTTTCATGGCCTTATATTGTACATCTTCTGGCAAAGAAGTTGAAAATCCATTGACATAAATCTCGCACGTATCCCAACCCTCAGGTTCTACAAACAACTGATGTCGATCTTTATCCGCAAAGCGATTTATCTTATCTTCTATAGAAGGACAATAACGAGGTCCTAATCCTCGAATTCGACCATTAAACATAGGCGAACGGTCAAATCCTGTTTTTAACATATCGTGTACCGCTTGACTCGTGTAGGCAATATGACAAGGAATTTGTTTCTCTGGAATATCCGTATCGGTATAAGAAAAACGACTTGGATTTTCATCACCAGGTTGCACCTCCATTTTATCCCAATCTAAGGAACGACCATCTACTCTAGGCGGTGTCCCTGTTTTCATACGCCCACTTTCAAATCCTAACTCTAGTAATTGTGCGGTAATCCCTTTCGCTGCTCGTTCTCCTGCACGTCCACCCCCAAATTGCTTTTCACCAATATGGATTAACCCGTTTAAAAATGTTCCATTGGTGAGTACCACCGCTTTCGCAGGAATATCTAAACCCAATTGTGTTTTTACACCTTTTATAACACCATCTTTTACGACTAACCCCACAATCATTTCTTGCCAAAAGTCAATATTAGGATGGTCTTCCAACATATTTCGCCACTTACGAGCAAAGAGATTTCTATCCGATTGAGCTCTAGGACTCCACATCGCAGGTCCTTTGGATTTATTCAACATCCGAAATTGTACCATCGTCTCATCTGTGACAATGCCTGAAAATCCACCCATTGCATCTACTTCACGCACAATCTGCCCTTTGGCAACACCGCCCATAGCAGGATTGCAGGACATCTGTGCGATGGTCTGCATATTCATGGTTGCCAACATCACTTTTGACCCTAAATTAGCTGCTGCCACTGCTGCTTCACAGCCCGCATGACCCGCCCCTACTACAACTACATCGTATTGTGGAAACATAATTTTTTTAAGTAATAGGTAGTAAGTAATAGGTAATAGGTATTGTACGCTTCCTACTTATTGCTTGCTACCTAAAAAAAAGCCAACAAAATTACAAAAAGGTCAGTTCAATTTGGAATGTATGGGAATAGATTATTTTTTGAAAAAATAGTATATTTGGTAGTTACATGGTTAACGGTGGACGGCATACGGTGAACGGTTTTCGTAATAGAGTGACATCAAACCAATTTAAGTAACTATTTATCAATTCTTTATATTTTTTCGTGAGAAATATATTTGATAAGATTTTATTCTTTTAAAGTAATAGAAACGATGTCTTACACAGCATTTACATCTAGGCAATTAGAACGGCAATTTAAAATACAATTTAAAGCAACGCATCTATTTAAAAATG
>CAYLSF010000391.1:0-6516 GCA_964385675.1 uncultured Saprospiraceae bacterium | reverse complement strand
AACCACCCAAACTCACAACTGAGAAAATTAGCGAAAATCTAATTTCAATAGAGAAACACAGCCAAAATTTAAATCAATTAATTGAAGATATTTTAGAAATTTCTCAATTAAGAGACCATGAAATTCGGCTTGAAAAAATAGATTGTAATTTAATCCTTAAAGGGCTTGAAGCAAGTTTTATTAAACAATATGGAACATCCAAAATTCAGATAATTTATGATAATTTACCTATTGTTTTTGCAGATAAACATTTACTAAAAATAGTATTCTCCAATCTCATAGAAAACTCCATTAAATATAATCATTCAGAAAAGGCAATCATCTATATTAGTTCTACTATAGCACATCGGTATTTCTTTTCTGTTCGAGATAATGGAATTGGAATAGAAGAAAAATATCATGAGAAAGTTTTTCAGCTTTTCAAACGACTACATCATCATGAAAAAATTGCAGGAACGGGGGTTGGTTTAGCGATTTGCAAACGGATTCTTAATTTATTAAAGGGTAGAATATACATCAATAAGGAAGTAAAGAAAGGCTGTGAAATCCATTTTTGTCTGCCTTTTATTGAAGAATCAATACCTCAAAACTAATCACCACCTCAAATTCTCTAAGAAAATCTAAGGTAATTTTTTCTATTGCCCCATGAGTTGTCTAAATACATTAGGTAGCCCCATTTTATCAGAGTTCAAATGGCTCGCTCCATCTACATAAAGCGTGATGCCCGAAATATATTCCGCTAATGGACTCGTCAAAAAACAAACAGCATTTGACACATCTTCTACCTTTCCAAATCGCTTTAACGGTACAGCTTTTTCCGCTTCTGAAAACATATCTTGTACGGGTTTCGGGTAAGTAGAAAGTCCAGAAGACTCAATAATGCCTGGTGCTATGGCATTAATCCGAATATTATAATCGCTCCATTCTACCGCTAGTGTTTTGGTCATATTTTCCACGCCTGCACGCGCTGCCCCTGTATGTACCATCCCAGGAAAACCTCTAAAAATATCAGCGATTATATTTACGATAACGCCCCCTTTCTGCGGAATAAAAAAGGTTTTAGCCATCTCCCGAGTCATAAAAAATGTCCCGTTTAGGTTGTTATTGATGACTGCCAACCAACCTTTATCATTGATGTATTCTGATAATGCTGGAAATTGCCCTCCTGCATTATTCACCAAAATATCCAATCGACCATGACGCTCCTTAATCTGTTGAGCTACAGCCTTAATCTCCTCCGTTTTACGAATATCGCATGCCTTATAATCACACGCCCCAAACGCACTTAACTCTTCAGCCGCCACTTTGAGTTTATCCTCCTTACGAGAAATAATTGTCACCTTCGCTCCCAATTGCAACATCTGCTTCGCAATCGCATACCCAATACCACTTCGTCCACCCGAAACTAGAGCTACTTTATTTTTAAATAAATCGTTATTGTACATTTTATATTAATTGTATCGCCTAACGGCTGATTGTATGATTGTGTCGCCTAACGGCTGATTGTATTTTTTTACGAATATTCGTTCAACAATCAGCGATACCGATAGTGATCGGCAGACACAATCATAACAATTTTTCAGATTAATCCCTCAACGGCACGCGCATCATTTCTCTTGTTTCTTCAATAGAAGCGATCTCTCGACCAATCATTCTAGCCAATGTAACTCCTGCTTCTACCAATTCTCCATTTGACTTTGCCATTTCGCCCGTTGGTAAATAAAAATTATCTTCTAAGCCCACTCTAAAATTACCGCCCATTGCTGCTGCAATTGCAGCTAGTTGCCATTGTTTGCGGCTAATTACAATAGATTGCCAAATTGAGCCTTCTGGTACTTGTCTAATTTGGTGCAATAAATTTTCAGGTGTCGCCTTGATGCCTCCCATAACGCCCATAACTAAGCTATAAGTTGCATTATCAGGTAATAATCCCATATCTCTCAACGGTTCTGCATTACGGATATGCCCCGTATCAAAACACTCCATTTCTGGAACCGTCCCAGCCTCATTCATCGTCTTAACCATAAATTGCAAGGTATCAAAAGAATTTTCAAACACCCCATTCCAATAAAAACGCTTAGAGCGTTTAGAATAAATCGCATAATTCATACTTCCCATATTGAAGGCTGCTGTGTCGGGCTTTGTTACAGGAATATGCTTGATTCTATCTTTTGGAGATAATCCAATCGCCCCCGTAGAAAAGTTAATAATCACCTTTGGGCATCTTGCTCTTACTTCTGCTTTAATTTGCTCAAATACCTCTGTTCGCCAACTTGGCGTTCCATCATCTTCTCTTGCATGAATGTGTACAATACTCGCTCCAGCATCTACCGCACGCTTCGCCTCTTCTGCAATCTCCACAGGCGTATAAGGAATAGCTGGACAATGACTTCTATTAGTAGCCGCTCCCGTTAAAGCAGCTGATAGGATTAATTTTTTCATAGCATATTTTTGAAGAATAAAGCATAGAGATTATTTCTTTGATACAAATCAATTTATCTGTCAATTCATTTCCAATCTCTACTCTCTTTTCTCAATTCTCTTCTCTAAAATTTGAATATTGTAAAATTTGGGAATATAAAATGAAGTATGGTATAAGTAGTTTAATTTTTAGGTGTTTGACAATCGACCTTCGACTTTCGACAATCGGATTCTAGCTTAAAATTACCCCTTTATAAAATAATTCTATCGTCAAATAAGCTCCATAGAAATCCGTCATATCCATATAATCCGTGGTCTAGTCCCTAAAGTTCTATAAAAAAAGCTGCAAGACAATGTCCTACAGCTTCAAAATCCTATATTAAAAAAAGTTATTCTGAAATTAAAAATCACATCCCATTAAAAGTCAAAAAATAATGATATGTTCCCAATAACATCAACATCGACATCCGCTCTCTAGAGACATCTTTGCTAAAGAAAGCGACATTCATCACCCTCTTGTCAAAAGACATCACCATTTTAAATTCTATCAATAATTTATCATCATCATACCACCCTATCGTACCATCCCACATATTGACATATTTCATGTTGTAGGTTTCGCCTGTATTAAATTTCAAAGTCGCCTTTCCGTACGAATCGTAGTTAATAACTGCTAAGTCCTTTTTCTCGCCTTGGTTACGAATCGTTACTTTAGGCTGAAAAACGCCTGTTTTTTTAATCGTCCACTCGCCATCCGCTGTTTTTCCGACCGCCTTTGAGCTATACCAACTTTTCCAATCTAACGTCCCCAATAATTCATCATCAAACTTCAATTCATACTCCCGCTTACAGCTATTCATCTGCATCCAATTCAACTCAATAAACTTAAACTCATCTAAGGTTACCCAATTTTCTTGCACCATTGTTGTCATAACTGTCCTGTTTTAACGTGAATAAAAACTATGATTATTTACTATTTGAAGATTAAATAATTTATCATAAGATGCTACTTTTTAAGAAATTTTGCCTCTTTTTACGATAAAGATTCATTAGAATTCGATAAACCCCAAAAACTAAAAATAAACCGTCATCCCGAACTCGTTTCTCCCGATAGCTATCGGGACTCCCAAGCTTTTGGAACGGAAAGGTAAGCATATTACCATTCCGTTATACTAGCTTAGGAAGTTCCAAAACAAGTTTGGAACAACCCACGTTTTCACAAAAATCTACGTACAGATTCAAGACAGTCATAGGGGAACTCCTCCCCTTTCCTTGTCTTACCAATAATTAGATAAAAAATTTTAACCATATTTGTATTTGAAAAATCTGACCACATTCAATAAAATAGTCTAATTTATAAATCAAGAAACCATGAAACTAAACATTCGCATTCTACTAGCTACTATTCTATTGTGCAGCTTTTTTGTACCAACAGCACAGGCACAATTTGTCAACTTTGAAGATACATGGAAAGCATTTTTAAAGGAAAATAAAACCTCCAATATTAGTAAACTCGCTAAACCAGCGAAGGAGGAAAAAGAGGTGTATGTCAAATGGTGTTTGATGTATGCCAATAATTTCTTTTGTGGGGGCGATATTCAAAAAGGGGAAGATTTAATCAAAGAAATTGGACAAGTTGGGGAAGATCATTACAAAATTATTCCTGGGTTTAGTGAGCGATATGACGATTTAGCATCAAAGATTGAAGCAGCAAGGGCAGCAGATGGGTTATGGTTGAATTTTTTAAAATATAAAAATGTCACCCTTGATGACTTATCTAAAATCAAAAAGGCTTTGCGAGTGTGCGAAAAAGGAACATTGGCAAAGTATTCTTATATGATGACCTATGCCCACTATTGTGATGGAAATTTAGAAAAAGCGAAAGATGGATTTAATAATTACCTCCTAAAAATTGTAGACAAAACGTCTTTGAAAATTGAAGATGTGGAAGGATTGAAAGACGAAGTGGCTTCTATGCGAAAGTTATTTAAAGGGTTAGAATTGTTGGAAAAGTCATGGGCGGAGTTTGTCAAAACTGAAGAATCGGAAGGATTTGACTATGAAATGCCAACGATGCAGTGCAATACCATTCCGACGATGAAGGTTTTTATCTTGCGAGCGGCTGTAGATATTTGCCATACAGGGCAAGATTATTTAGAGCGGATTAATCTATTGAAAAAAGACAATGTTCATCCCATTCCTGCGGACTTAAAAGAAAAAATAACATGGCTGGAAACCGAAGTTGGAAAATACAACGGTGATTTAGCCACATTGGATAAGGCTTGGAAGGAATTTGTAAAAACTAATAATTTAAAAAATGGCATCACCTTCGGCTATAATTATTGCGACCAAATCGCTAGAATCAAAGCCTTTACGATGACAGGGATGTTAGCACAATGCGATAAAAGTCAAGCCATGTTGGATAGTGTGAATTTGATTCGCAAAACCTTTAACCCTACCCCACCGAAAACGGTAAAAACCAAAGTCGATGCCTTAGCCGCAAAACTCCAACAATACCAAACTGATATAGAAAACCTAGATAAACTGTGGGCAACGTTTATTGACAATAAAGACACCATGCTTGCCCCTTTCACCGTAGAAGAATTTTATTGTGACCATATCACTAAAGTAAAATCCTTAGTGTTACTCGGGCATATTGATTATTGCGAAAAAGGACAAGGCTATTTGGATAAAATAGACACCTTACAAGCTCAACACGAATTAAAATATGACGAAGAATTAGCCTGTCGGATTTTGCGATTACGCATTAAGGTGTGGGATTGTAGATATTGGGAATTGGTGCTACAAGCTAGAAAAGAAACGCACGAAGAAAGAGAACGCTTTGGCCCAGAATCGGCTAGAATTATGGAAACCGATTTAAATAGCGAACAACAGCCCTGCCCAACTACAGTGGAATACAAAGCCGTCAAATTTATTGGAGTAAAATATATTATCTCCACCTACCTCTGTCAAGATATAGACCTCGCTAAAATGGGCGACCCTGCCTACTATCAAAAAATAGCAACTTGGGTAGATACTGAAGTGCTACAAAAATACTGCGAATCCTCCACCATGCGCTGCAAAGAAGAGTTTTTTATCTACCTAGAAGGACACGCTGACGGCAATCGTTTTCGAGGAGCTCGCTATAAGCAATCGCTTGATATTCCAATGGGTACGACCTATACACACTTTGTAGATAATGAAATCAAAAACGCCTCCACCGAGCGAACTATAGAAAAATCCCTAAAAAATAACAAAGAACTAGCCCTCGCCCGTGCCTGGACAGTCAAGCAGCAATTGGATTTTATGAATGTCCCAATTTTTCTAGGGGCTGCCGAAAATGAAGAAAAAGGCGGCGACTACCGAAAAGTGAGAATTGAACTCAATATTCCAAATTTACTCTTAGATTTTTACGAAAAACGATTAAAGGAATTGTGGGAGGCTTCGGGTATTGGGGAGCGACCGGAGGAATGTTAGGGAACGGTGAACGACTGACGGTAGACGACGCTTCGCTTGACGAATGAACCAAAGCCACAAATTATTCAGCCTCTCCGTCATTCCGAATTTATTTCGGAATCTCCCAAGCTGGTGAAAAGAAGAGGTAAGGCTTTCTAGATCTTCCAAGTCTTACCCTTTCTGCCTTACGGTTTGGGATACCGATAGCTATCGGTACTGTCTCCGCACGGAACGACGATCTTATTTTCACTTTTTCTGATTATTTATCAAATCCCATATATCAATCCCCATAGCTTTATATTGAATCGCCATATCCACCATTTCTAAATTCCGTTTGGTAATATCCAGATAAGGATGCTCCGTATAATGAAGTTTTAAAATTCGTTCATTTTCTAGCCAAGCCTCCTTAGCCTTTTTATAGTGCTTAGTTTGAAAATAAACTTGAGCTAGGTTATTAAGGCGAGTTGCAACGGTTGGATGGTTTTCCCCAAAGTTGGTTAAATCGGACTGTAAAGCCGTTTCCAATAACTGGGCGGCTTCTTCATATCTACCCAAATTACGATACACATTCGCCAAATTCGATTGGCGAGTTGCAACGGTTGGATGGTTTTCCCCAAAGTTGGTTAAATCGGACTGTAA
>CAYLSF010000390.1:0-6516 GCA_964385675.1 uncultured Saprospiraceae bacterium | reverse complement strand
TCTACATTTGTTATAATCATAGTCTTATTTCTTCCAAGTAAAAATTTGAACAAGAATCATACTTTTCAGTTCTAATTAAATATTAACTTTTTTATAAAACTTTATTTTCAAATTTATTCTATTCATGACTACACAAGAAGTAATTCAAAGACTAAAAGACGGTAATGCTCGATTTGTAGCAGGTCCCGTAAAGCCTGAAAACCAAAGCTTAGCTAGAAGAGAAGATTTAACCGTAAATGGTCAACATCCTTATGCTATTATTTTAAGTTGTGCAGATAGCCGTGTTGCTCCTGAGTTGACTTTTGATGCCGGTTTGGGTGAGTTATTTGTTATCCGTATTGCAGGGAATGTAGCGACTCCTGCCGCTATTGCTAGTATTGAATATGCAGTAGCTCATTTAAATACAAAAGTAATCGTTGTATTAGGACATCAAAACTGTGGTGCAGTAGGTGCAGCCTTAGCAGGAGGCTCTAATAGCTACAATATCGACCAATTATTATCTTTTATTGCTCCAGCTATCGCAGCTACACCTGAAGGTGAAGCATCTGACGATCCACATCAAAGTCATACCAATCAAGTCGTAAGAAAAAATGCAGTTATGACGGTTGGAACTTTAGCGGCTCAATCTAATATTTTGAGTGATGCTTTAGAAAATGGTTTACAAATCGTTCCTGCTTACTACCGTTTGGATACAGGAAAAGTTGACTTTATTGGAGCGGAAGCCTAGTTGAATTAGGAATTGAGAATTGAATTATATCTTGATTCTTAAAAAGAATAAAGGGTTCAGATACATTTTATATATCTGAACCCTTGTTTTATTTTAAATTATCTCTACTCCCTCAATAACACGATATTCTCTACTCTCTTTCCATCAATTATGAAAATCAATCTGCACGGTGTCATCAATTTTTAATCCTAAAAGGCTTTTCGCTTTTCCCATATTTACGGCTATTTCTAAATAGCCTGCTGAATTAAATAAACATAGGGTCTCTCCTACTTGCTCATCATAATACTGTTGACTTAATTTTGTAATCGGATCATAGCGTTTGAAAAAGAGGGAAAATTTACGTTTTTGACGAACCCTATCAAATAAGTCTTTTGTAATATTCACAATTGCATTTTCATAATTATCAATGTGAATAATAGATCCTCTAATTTGAGATTTACTAATGACAGGTTGTAGGGTAATCCTTTGCGTTATATCCTCTAACGGTGCACCAATTTCATAAAATGGTAAATCACTCACGATATGAGCAACCGATTTAGAAAAAATATCTTTGAGTGGGAAATTACTATTTTCTATAAAATCTAATTCGAAAATGGATTTTGGAGCGTCCTCAAACATTAGAGAAAAAACACCATTATCAGGTCCTATAAAGTAATATCCATCATACTCAATCGCCACAAATCGCTTATGCTTACTGTAATAATTATTAACGCTAACTAGGTGAATAGTGCCTTTAGGAAAGCTATCGTAAGCATTTTTCAAGACATACGAAGCCTGTACAATATCATAATTGTTGATGTTGTGGGTAATATCCACAATATTTAGGCGAGGGTTTTCGCAGAGCATTGCCCCTTTAATAACCCCAACATAATAGTCTTTAGAGCCAAAGTCTGTTGTCAATGTAACGATAGACATGGGGTGTTGCAACGTTTTTTATTTTTTATGAAAGCTATATGGTAAACGGTGAACGGCAAACGGTCAACGGTTTTCATACTAGATTGAAAATAAATTGATTATCCATATATCAATATTACTCAACCTTAGGATAGCCTTTATGAATAATAACACCTTTATTGAAAACATATATTGTAAAACTGTTTGGTATGTGTAGTCTGAACTTCTCAAATGGACAGTTGTAATGCTTTTTTTAAGATGCTTTTTTTTAATCCTGTTTAATTTTTAGACTTAGTTTTTTGTGTTTAAGCTGTACTGAATCTTGTCACAAATTTAAATATAAAGTCAAAACAAGCCGAAATTTACGAGAAAAGTTATGGAAAGTCAAATATTGAAAGAATTCTTATGTGTAATGGGACGCAGAGTGCACAGAGAAGACACAGAGATTCACAAAGATTATTACAACCAAATAAGAGTATTTAAAACCACAAATGAATCATTTTAAAAGGTAATGAGATCCGTGTTCATCCGCCTCATCTGTCTCATCTGCGTTTCCATCACTCTAATTCGGTCAAATACACTTTCCGTATCTAAAAAATCAAAACAAAAACGGATCATAATTATTCCGATTATACGGTATTTTGAGAAAGTCCAAAGGAGATTGACGAACCTTAATATAAAAACTATATGTTCCTCTACTCGGCTGCCAACTAAAGCCCATATCCCAACAATGCAAATCTCTACTCAATCTAAAATCGGGATACGTAATACTCTTATTCACAAAGTCATACCCTACCCTTCCGACGACAATTCGCCATTTATCCGTCAAATTAATCGTTCCATTTAAACTAATAGAGTGTGCTGATATTTGTAGAGTATCTACTCCATCTTGATAGCGTTGTTGTACCCTAAACTCATACCCTAGACGCACATTATCAATAATTGCTAAAGAGGAATTTTGCTGACGCTGTTTATTAATATCTAAATCTGTATCATCTTCGGGATTACCAGCTAGAAGGTCTTGAATTTCTTTCCATCTCAGACTTGTTGAAAGCGATAAACCCGCACTTGTCATTCTAGCCAATCTTCTATTTTGAGTCCATTCAAACGTATTAATACGAGCATTTGTCTGCGTATTAGCCGCATAAGGATCAAAAACGGCTCGTAAAGACATCGTAACTTTTTTAAACAAGCGAGTATTAAGCGAAAAGTTAATCGTACTAAAATTCAAAGAATCCGCAGCAAGATTATAACTACCATTTAGCGTAAAGTTATCAATCAAACGTACTTTTTTCAATGCACCTGTTGTATCCGTTTTATCTATAACTTTGGCTTCCAAAATATTATTGATACTAAATCCTATTGCATTTGACTCTCCTGTGGAGGAAGGACTTCCATATATCCCATTCTCAAAAATGGTATATCGTTGCAGTTCATCAGGATATCGAGTATCCAATTGCACTTCATCAAAATATCCCCAAAAAGATGAGGTATAATCCGGTCGATAACTCCAACTTACCGATGGCTTTACCACGTGACGTAGAGCTTTCAAACGCCCTACATTGATATTATTCATCGTACCAAAAATCTGTGTAGAAATAGAGATTCCTGCGTTAAATTCTCGTAAGGCTCTAAATCCTTGTACGGTGTCTGTCTCAACTGTACCATAAGTGGTATCGGAAGTAATACTCAATATTTCACCCGAAGAATCAAAAGTAGTATCCACCTGCACAATTGTTTCAGTATTTAGGTTTCTTCTAATGGTATTAAAATACCATTTTTCAGAGTAGTTGACATTTGGAGATACATTTAAGTATTTAAATAATTTAAACGTTGTACCAAATGGTAAGGTATGTTTCATACCATATTGAGCATCATTCAATGTCTTTCTCGTAAATAGCGTTGAGTCTTGTGCAGTTACGGTATTTCTAGCTTGGAAAGAATACGTAAAACCTAATTTTTCATACCATCTATCAGGTCCAGTCTTGCTCTTACGCTCAAAAGGCTGTATTCGATCCACTTGAAAATCTAACTGCGGTAAAGTCACATTCACCACGCCTGTACTCACATTTTGTGCATGACTCATGCTTGCAGAGAGTCGAAATGGTTTGCCAGGCCATCTTTTATTATAGGATACACTAGAATTATACTGCGTTGTCAAAACACTTTGTGCATCGTTAAATACCGTACGCTCATAATTATTATTCTGAAAATTTACACTCGCACTAAAGGTTTGACTCGGATGTGCCTTAGGATCTTGTCGATGTGACCATCGGACAGAAAAGGCGTTTTGTTGTGAAAAATCAGGTGTTTCGGGGTCTCCAAATTTACGCACAGAATACCCCAAACTAAATTGACCACTATAATTGTATCGTTTTCGATAATTTGAAGCCGCATTCAATCCCCAACTTCCTCTTGTATAAATATCTCCTGTTAGCTTCAAATCCATATAATCATTGATATTAAAATACCAACCGATACCTCGTAACCCATACCCCCAACTTTCTGAAAATTCATAGTCAGCAGGAAATAGCAATCCAGAACTTTTTTCAACATTTATAGGGAAGAAACCAAAAGGCAACCAAAGCGGTGTTGGAATGCCCATTATCTCCAAATTTGAAGGTCCAATAATAACCATTTTATTGGGGATAAATTTCTGTTTCGTACTCCGAATTCCATAGTGCGGAATTTCATGGTCACAAGTCGTAAATATTGCATCTGAACTATAAAATTCATCCTGAATTTCTTGTCCTGTAGAATCCGTTACCCCTATTTTTATTTTCGCTTTCCCTCCTCGTATATAGCCGCCTTGCTGTTGCGTCGTAATGCTATATACAATCCCTTTTTGCGTATCAAAATTATACTTGATTTTCTTTGCTGTAAAACTCTGGCTTTTATCATCAAACTCAGGAATTCCCACTACTCTACCCGTACTATCAGGTAATCCCTCCGCTATCACCAATTTATTTTCCATATCAAATTGGATATAATTGGCTTTCAATGTAAAATCTTGATAACTCACCACCGCATTACCATACAAATGCACAATTTGCTCTTTTGCATCTAAAATCATAGAATCTTGTGCCGTATATTTGACGGGGGCGTCTAAGGAGTCTTTTGAAAAATCAATTGAATCCATCGTACTAACGGTAGGTGATAATCGAGGAACAGGAAAAGAATCTGGTGAAACACTCGGTTCATCTAACTTGATGGAGTCTCTAAGAAATTGTGGTAAAGGATTTACCCTTTCTGTAGGCACTTGTGCTTTTAAAACCTGTATATTGCAGCATATCAACACAAAAAACATTGATATTTTCATAATATCAAGTTTGTATTTGTAGTTATTTTGTAAAAGATAAGCCATTATGGTTTTGGATTGCAACATCGTTTTAATTAATCGAAACGAATTTTCTACTTTTAATACTGTAAAGGTAGAAAGTTCAACGTAGAAAGTAGTTCAATTACGATAGTAAATCCTGTAAAGCTGTTGACGATAGGGAGATATTAACAATATTTAACCGCAACATTTATCTAATTAAGAATTACGAATTGAGAATTAGGAATTCATTATCGTTTTTTAACAAGAAGAAACTAATGCTTAAAATATCATTATTCTTTTCAAAATAAGCATGATGTTTGAGCATTCTTTAATAAGTTATTCTTCCAAAGGAAAATAGGGTTTTAACTAAATATTAGGTGCTTCCAGTGATTAATGATTATTTGAAATAATCAAAACTAATTACCAGTCACTAATCACCAATAACCAATCACTAAAAAAGTGAAACATTACTGGGTAAAAATAGGGATTTTATTGACTACAATTTTGTGTAGTAGTTTTTTAAATATTGAGATTGATTATGGCATACAAACCATCGTGATTGACGCAGGGCATGGTGGTAAAGATAATGGGTGTAGTGGGGCAGCAACCAATGAAAAGACGGTTGCTTTATCTATTGCTTTAAAGTTAGGAAATTATATTAATCGGACATACCCGAATATTAATGTGATTTACACGCGTAAAAAAGATGTCTTCTTACCATTGCATGAAAGAGCAGAAATTGCTAATACGAATAAGGCCGATCTATTTGTTTCTATACATTGCAATGCAGTTTTGAGTAAAAAAGCAAAAGCCTCTGGCACCGAAACATTCGTTATGGGGTTGCATACAGCATCCGAAAATCTAGCGATGGTTAAACGAGAGAATGCAGTAATTTTAATGGAGAATGATTATAAAAAGAACTATGCGGGGTTTAGCCTTAATGCTCCAGAAAATCACATTCTATCTTCTTTGTATCAAAATGCTCATTTAAATCAAAGCATTAGTTTGGCTGAAAAAATTGAAAATCAATTTAAATTTAGAGCTAAACGCAAAAGTAGAGGGGTTAAGCAAGCAGGATTTGCTGTCCTCCGTTATACGACTATGCCGTCTGTATTAGTAGAGGCTGGATTTTTAACACACCCAACCGAAGGAGCATATTTGGCAACCGATGATGGTCAATCTATTATTGCATCTGCCATATTTAGAGCTTTTAAAAGTTATAAACAAGAAGTAGAGATTAAAGAAACTACCGATATTATGCAGTCTAGAGCCGTACAAGAAAAATCTGTTACACCTCCAACTTACGAGCCGCCTATCGCAAAAAAATCCGTTGTCTTACTAGAAGAACGGGCAACTAAACCCATAGAAATTGAGTTTAAGATACAACTAGCCGCAACATATAATTCGCTGAATACACAACAACAGCCCTGGACTTCCGTTGAAGAACTGGAAATAAAGCAAGAAGGAAAAATGTATAAATATTTAGCTGGAGGATTTGAAAATTATAGGAATTGTAAAGCTAAAAAAAAGGAATTGGAGCGAGCAGGATTCAAAGATAGCTTTATTGTAGCCTATA
>CAYLSF010000389.1:0-6516 GCA_964385675.1 uncultured Saprospiraceae bacterium | reverse complement strand
TGTAGTGTGGCGGGTCACACCTAAATTTTTATGGTGAAGAAGAAGGCAAAAAGTTGCCGTCTAAATCGTTAAGTTATTTTTCGAGCGTTACTAAATATAACATTTATGTTACTTGCGTTATATTCTGTTCCTTAGTATTGAAAGCAACAAAATAGGATAAAATAATGCATCAAAAATTAAAAATGTTAGTGGTAGGTTGTGGTAATATGGAGTTTTATCATGCGAATACTTAGTATTAAATAGAAAAGTCGGAAATTGTAGGTTTAGGGAGTAGGAGTTTAGAAAGTAATAATTCCTAACCTGATCAAATAAATATATTTAGCAGCAAAGTTTGTAATCTCAAAAGTTGTTGAGCTAGATAAGAAACACAAGGAGAAATACTTTCTCGTTTTCCATATTTTAAGTTCCTCAAAGAAGAAGAGGATTTTGTATTAGAATCCAACAATATACCTGAAAGAAAAATGGATAACGGATGATTAAGAATAAGATGAATGAAGAAGATTTAAAATTGTAACATTAAAAATTTGCTATAGACTCGCTTGTGTTTTCAATTCCTCCGCCAACTCCTCGCCTAAGAAGCGGTCGATTAAATAATGAGCCAAATAAATCACTGGAGTTAATAAAATCGCCATTAAAAACTTATAAGCATAGTTTACGGTGCTAACGGCAAAGAATAGACTCCACGCCCATTGCTGAGGGCCCAATACAAAGGCAATATATAACACAACAAAACTATCAATCAATTGAGAGACTAACGTAGATCCCGTTGCTCGTAACCAAATTCTTTTTTCTCCTGTAGCTTTACGGATACGGTGATACACAAATACATCTACAATTTGACCAATTAAAAACGCACAAATTGACCCCACAATAATCCACATCCCTTGTCCAAATATATTGGAAAAGGCGGCTTGCATATTTTCTACACCATTTTCTTGATTCACACCCACCCACCATTCTGCTGGCTCTAAGCCAATGGCAAAATAAACCATAAAAAAGGCATAGCTAATCAAAACTACGGCTAGGTAAGATAAAATTTGAACGCCTCTTCTACCAAAATATTCATTAATCACATCCGTCATAATAAATACAACAGGCCATAATAATACCCCTGCTGTAAAGTTTAAGGAGCCTTCATGACCAAATAAATTCCAATTAAAAGACTCTAAACCCAATGAACCCTCTAAGGCGAATATTTTAACGCCAATAAATTCTGCTATCAAAGCATTGGCAATAAAAAAACCTCCTAATACGACGAATAACAAGTTTGCTCGATTGGTCAATGAAAATTTCATAATGGTATAAATATAAAATGTTGAATAACAAATACGAAAATACTCGCTATTCAACATTTATACAATTAGGAAGTCGAAATTCTTTTGAGCTTTTAAGTATGATTTCTACTTATTTCACTCTTAGCTTTTGATCAATTTCAATCGTATTCGATTCCAGTTTATTCCAATCTTTCAATTGTTTAACGGTAACCTTGTACATTTTGGAAATTCTATATAAAGTTTCTCCTTGCTCAACAGTATGATATTTTACACCTTTTGTAGTTACATTAGGTTTGTCAAGTGTAGGCTTAGGTTCATACACCCCTTCTATAATGATACCATCAATATCTGTCTTTATTGTTTCATCACCTGATTTAGCGGTTTGCCCTTCGCTTTCGATTACGTCTGTCAAATCAGGTTCTACTAAATCAGAAGAAATTGTATGTGTCCCTGTAAATGCTTCTACCAAAGGTTCATCTAAATCCCCAAAATCACCTTCTTCTGTTGTCGTTGTTGTGACAATAGGTTCTGTACGTCTTACAGGGGGAGGTATCACTACTTTTTCTCTAACCACTTTATCTTCCTCTCCTGTGCGACTTGCCATCTCATCCCCTAATTCCACATCTGTTTCAATTTTTGGTGTTCTATTATTATTAACAACAGCTTCTGTTATTGGTGTAATATTACACTTTTCAGCAATCAACATTTCGTAAGGTTGTCCATCAACAGCAACTAATCGACGCTCCATATTATCAGAATATTCTCTAACTAATCCAATGCCTAATACAAACTCAATATCCGTACTTTGCATGAAGTTGACAGGAATTCGCATAAAATCTGCTTTATGTAAACAGTTCATTTGACTATTTGAACGATACGCAAAATTCCCCATACCTTCTTGTGGATTTTGTAACAACTCATCACCAGGATTATAATCCTTTGTACCATCATAGTCAAATCCATATTCTTTACCTACATAACGATAATACTTATCTTTTGGCAAATAAACAGCATAAGCTGCATTAATCGCACGTCCTACTTCATAGCCTTTTGCTGTTTTGCGGATTAAATAGACATCCCTTTTTGTGGTACGCACGGCCTCTAATAAAGCCTCATCAAAGATTTTTCCCAAGTTATTCTTACAACTTAAGATATTTTTTTGTGGTAATTGATTTTTCCCAACAGTTTCACTTGCATATTTTGAGACCTTAAAAATTGCTGTTTCAAAATCATTTAAAGCTACATGATAATCGTAGTAGGCTGTTTTATAAGATTTTTTATCTGTATAGGTATATTCGTATTGCTGTACACAATCTCCTATTTCAATATAAATGGCATCTTTAGAATGGGTAATATCCGTTAGTTGAGCTTGAGCTACCACCCCATATAAGAATAGAAATACAATAGAAAATGTAAGGCTTTTTTGATTGAATCTTTTCATGGTACAACGTAATTTGTATATGAATGATGAAATTATTGGATTATTAGCTGATGTTTTAAATGTAATAGTTTTCTAGTAGAAGCTGCGTAGCATACAAGTTGAGAAAGTTTAGTTTAGAACTAAAACTAATGATTTAAACAGTTGGTAATCAAACCCATAAAAACATTTATATAGTTATAGGTAACTTGTTTCGATTTGTATTGTTAGTGCTGCTTTCTTATTAGAATATAAATATAGGTAATTGTATCAAGCGAAACAAGTACTTGAGTCATAAAATATGATATAAAAAAATATATAAAGAACTATAAATAAGATAACTATTTGTCATAAGGTAGGTGATAGCTATACAAATAGTAATCTGTAAATCTGACTTTTTATGAATCCAAGTACCAGATTTCAAAAGTTTTGGAATTTGGTACTTGGATTTTGAATTTTATAAGTTTACACGCCTTTTTCTAATAACTCATAAATCAACAATTGAATGTTTTGTGGTTGCACATCTTTTACCGCACGACCATTTAGAAAAACAGAAGGCGTTCCAGTGATACTCAATTTATTGGCTAACGCTACATCATCACTTACCTTTTGACCCGTTTGCGGATTGTTATAGTCTGCTGCAAATTGCTCGACGTTTAAATTTAGGTCAGTTGCCCACTGTAAGAAATCGACTCCTTCTAAATTATTTTCAAATAACTTATCGTGCATTGCCCAAAACTGCCCTTGATTGTGAGCGGCTTGAGCCACTACGGCAGCAGCACACGCATTCGGGTGCATATCATCTTGCATTGAGGGATTACACTGACTGCTTAAAGGATAGTGTTTAAAAATGATACGAATCTTATCTGGATTATCTTTTGCCCAATTTTTAGTTTCTTCTGCAAACATTGAACAGTAGCCACATTCAAAATCACTGAACACCACTAATTGTATTGGTGCATTTTCATTGCCTAATGTAGCATCTGCTTGCGTTACTGGAATACCAACTTGTTTTTGATTTAAAAAATCAGTAACTAAGTTTTTGGTAGAAGGTTCTTTGGAAAAAAATAAGGGATTAATATTTTGCTCCATTTGAATACGCTGGTATCCAACTAAGGTCAATAATAAGACCAATCCAAAACTCAATAGCTTAAACTTTGCTAGGCGAGGTTGACTTGATTGACCTGTAAAAAGATAGGAAACACCTTTTCCTAGAGATTGAAAAAAGGCATTTGGTGTACCGCTATATTCGGATGCAAATAACCCAAACAATCCTAAATTGGCTATATGAACCACCATACACAAACTACAAAATGGTGTATTATCCGATAAAAAGGCAGCTAATAAACCCAAGCTTACGACACTACCAACACCTGTCCATGCGAGATTAGCGGCATTGGCTTCTTGTTCAAAATCTTTTTGTAAAAAGGATTTTAACCCTAAAAAGGCTATGATAACGGTAAAATAAAGGACACCCCAACCTGCCCAAGGTAGTCCTAAAAAAGAAGCATTGGTATTTTGAAGCGTAGCATCACAACTTAAACCAAATACGGCACTACATATATTGGTAAAAGAATCGACTTGCTCTCTAGCCAACATTAAATGTCTGTAAAATAAATAAGCAGAACTGCTTAAACCAACAAGCGATAATAGATATATTATGATTCGTTTCATTTTGATTTGTGTTGACGTGTTGACGTGTTGACGTTAAAACGTTAGCACCCCAACACGCTAACATCTATTTAAAACCTAACGCATTTTCCGCATCGTTCATACAATCCTGTATTACAAGAAGGGAAACGCTCAATAACTGAACAAGGACGAAGCCCTTGCTTTCCGCAGTCTGTACAATCTCTGCGTAACTTACCCTTCCAAACAATAGTGGAAGAAAAGGCAGCAGAAACAGTAACAGGAGGAGCAATACCTACACCTGCACTTACGCCTATTGAAAAACCTTCTACGGCATCTAGGGTAATTAAGTCTAACCAGTTCTTTCTACAAGGTAAATTCGGGTCAATACTAACCCCTGCACCGACTGCTGCTACTTTTCCAATACCAACACTAGCACTTAGTCCAAATCCAGCTCCGCAACCCATTTCTTTAGAAAAGCCTACGGTGACTCCAACGCCTAAACCTACGCCTGTGGTTATTACTGCACCATATTCTACAAATCCTCTGACTTGTACACTATTAATATTGGTAAAATCAATTAAAATACCTTGTGTAGTAGAACCTCCAACTACAGCCGCTGCTTCAGCCGATACCGAGAAACTCAAAACATTGAATATATTTCTGGCATTCACCCTTTGACGGCGTTGAATAGCTAAAACTGTACGCAGTATAGGAATCATATCGCTTTTTACCTTATTCCATATTGGGCGGTAATTCCCCGTTTTTACAGCGTTTTCTAGGGCTTTCCCTTGAAAGACTCTTTTTAACTTTCCATTGGCTAGTTTGTAAATTTTATTCAATTCGGTCAGCATAGCCGTATTCGAGTTGGAGAACTTTTGTGCAAAGTTTTGCATTTTGGCTTTATCTCGACTACTCGCTCTTTTTCTACCTAAGTCCTTTCCTCTGCTATTTGCTCTACTGACAACTTCACAGGCTTTCGCACTTTTTACACTAAATACGGTACGCTTAGAACCTCTCGGACAAGTCCAACATGTTCCACCATCAATTGGATCTTTGAAGCCTCTATCACAGCCATTTTTACCTTTTCGAGTTGCTCTACTGAATGGCCCAAATATTCCTTTAGAACAGGCTTTGGCGGATGTAACGGCTTCTAATGTTCGTTTATACCCTCTAGGACAAGTCCAACATTCGCCACCTTTGCGAGGATCGAAAAATGCTCCACCACCATATTTACGCTTACAGCCATAGTTGCCTACTTTAGTTGCTCTTTTATTCCCGACACAGGCGTTACGAGCTTTTACAGATGCGGCAGTCCGTTTAAATCCTTTTGGACAAGACCAACACGTTCCACCATCTATCATGTCAAAAAAGGCAGCAGCCATTCTTCCCTTAGCTGGATAATCTCGTCGACAAGAAGCATTTCCTTGTTCACCTACAGGTACAGGTGGTGCGGCAGATAGGAAGAATAAAACCGCTCCCAATGCAGAAAAAACTGCCAGTCTGGATAGCATAGACTTCCAGAGGCTTTTCCTTGTTTTCATAGAAAATTGTTTTGATTAACTAAGTATTTGAATAAAAGTCTCTAGGTATTTAAACTTGCTCTTTTCTGATTTTACTTCATTAAAAAATTATCTGATAGCCACTATCATCAAATTTTTCAACTCGTACAATCAAAAAATACCTAAGTTTAATCTACCTATTTACTTCTATCCAAATACTTAAAATTGATTTTGATTGATGGTACAAATAAGTTAGATTTTTGGGAGAGACTAAACCTAAATGGAGAATTTGGTCAGTTTTGTTAGAATTTGGAAATGTAAGAGCATTTGGAAGATAGGTTATTCAAATAATGCATCTAAAGTTATGGTATTTTGGATAAGGCCCAAACTGTTTTGATTGTGATGGATTCCAAAAGTAGTTAATAGAACCCAATTAAGGTGTTTATTAGTTTTGGTCGTGGTTCTGAATATGCCCATTTTATTTCTTAGTTCTTGTGCATATTGTTTACTGAGGGTGAAATTTTCATTGTAAAATTTAATTTCTATTAAATTGATAACATGATCATTTCTATCAATTAATAAATCTATTTGTGTACCTTTTTCAGTAGCAGTACCTTTTTTATAAAAAGAGGAGGATAGAGAATAAATACCTGAAATACCTAGTGCTTTTTTAATTTGTGGAATATGTTTTAAG
>CAYLSF010000388.1:4037-6544 GCA_964385675.1 uncultured Saprospiraceae bacterium | reverse complement strand
ACATTGAGTGTGCCGTTTGGAGATAATTTAATTCCGTTAACGGGACAAAGTTTTGCTATTTTGCTATTTGCTTTAGCAGCAGGTAGCCGAGCAGGTGTCTTTGCAGTTATTTTATACCTATTAATGGGTGCGTTTGGCTTACCTGTTTTTGCAGATTGGTCAGCAGGATTTGATAAGTTTAGTGGTGCTACAGGAGGCTATTTATATGGATTTATCTTTGGCGCATTATTGACAGGCTGGTTTGGGGATATGCAGTGGGATAAAATGGTGCTTAAAGCTTTTGTTGCCCTATTATTAGGTGGATTAGTGATATTATTAGTTGGGTTTATCCATTTAAACTTGATGGAAAACTGGGAATTTGCCGTAGAAAATGGCTTAAATCAAGTGCTATTGACAGGTACAACTATAAAAGCTTTAATCGGTGCTTTAATTTGGCCGTTATATTATTGGTTAAATGACCGACATGATAAGAATTATCAAAAGATGTTTAGCTAGAAACAGTATTTACAGGATGTAACAAGATTAATTTTGATATACATCATATAGAAAAGCGTCAAGTACAGATTGTGCTTGACGCTTTTTGAATTTTATAGAATTGACAATTAAACTTCTTCGGGTGGTTTTGAATAAAATGGATTTTTGAATCTGATCTCAAAAGTTTGCGTTGCCCAATCCGATTTATTAACATGACTAACTTCCACTGCAAAATCAGAAAACCCTCTTCCTACTGTTCTATCTACCTTTGGTTTATCTAGTCCCTTTTGTGCAAAAGAAGAAACTTCAAAGTCTGATGCACTCACAATTAACTTAAAATAGAGTGGTACATATTCATAATTAAATTCACTAATATAATCCTCTAGTTGGAAAGGTAAACTTTTACCTTCTCTTGAGCTTTTTTGAAATTCTGGTTGGAATTCAACGCTTCCTCCTGTAAGTGTTTCTGTAAATATGCTAAAATCATTAACCAAAGCTGGCATTGCGGCATAAAAAGTATGAGCTTCATCTAAATTTTTAATATCTATCATTAAATGATTCATGGGTTTCCCTTCAAATGATTTATAAGGAAAATCCATGTGATAGATTCCATTTTTATCTGGTAAAATCTCTTTCTTTTCTATCAGTCTATTTCTTCTATACTTTCCTTGAAAAAATTTAACCTCAAAAAACTCATCAACGAAAAACTCAGCAGTCGGATTTTCTAACCTTCTAAGAAATTCCCAACGTGAAATATGCTGCATATAACCTACCAAATACCCTAGACTCTCTACATCATCCCCAATACAACGTTTAGGTCGCCATTTCCAATAAGGCGTATTTATTAAATCTCCATCATAAGGTCTTTTATAACTTTTATTACTCAATACGTCTTCCTCATCCATTTGTGGACCTATGCGATAGGAAGCTGTTTTACCTTTCCCTCTTCCTATTATCATATAGTCCGCTAGCGATAAATCATCTACAAGATTAATATTAGATCTCGCCATATCATTAGTTCGACCTTTAATATATTCATAGAAGGGATCTAAAGCTGTCTTCTCACCTGCCACATAAAAATTAACAGGATTAGTAAACAAACCATCAATAATAGCAACAGGTAGATTTAGTTTTTCTACAGCAGCTTCATCGCTTAAAACAATCTCCGTATAACCTGGTAAGACCTCATCTATCTTTGCTGTAGCTACTACCTTGGTTAATTCATCTCTATCCACAATCTTAATACTTAATTCTTTTCCTGTACCCGCTGTTGGCATTCCATGTATTGCCCCTATATCAAGCACCCAACCTATCCTACGTTTTTTATTTTTAGCTACGTTATAGTAAGTAGGCTTTTGGCTAGATGCACCACCTAAGAAGATAGCTTGTAAATCAACCGCATCACCTGAGCTAGCATATACTTGTGGAGCTTGTGGATATTTCCCAGTAATCGTATGTCTAATTCTACTATGTAAGTCTGCATAATTAATTTGACCACTCGAACGCCTTAGTACATCCAGTAAAATAGAGGTAAAAATCCCAGAGCCTTTTAATTCATACGCTAGTTCATGATCTCTACACGCTCCAAATGCGATATGTTTCCCCTGAGGCATAACGTCTTCTAAAGAATCAGCATCTTTAACCATATCCCTTGTAATCTTATCTGCAAAACAAAACTTATCCCATGTCCTCATCGCACCATGAGCAGATAATCTTGATTTTGCCTTGTCGTCTCCCTTGATCGCTTCTGGATCGGGTAAGCGACGTTTTTTTAATTCACTAGGACGTGTATTATCGCCTGAATGGCAAGAATCCGCTATTATGACAATATGTGGATTATTTTTAGCAACTTGACTAATTAAATAACGTTGTTCTTTATCCGCTAAATCTGGATTCCCATGTTCATCACGACTATCATAACATACAACCGTTTCTAATAAACCATCGGATTCTCCCCCAGCAACTTTCCACACCTCGTCGCCTTCTTCTTGAGCGCCGTGACCAGAAAAATAAAATAAGGCAACATCATTTTC
>CAYLSF010000388.1:0-4027 GCA_964385675.1 uncultured Saprospiraceae bacterium | reverse complement strand
GGCTTGTGTTAAGTGTGTTTTGAAGTTATGAATAATATTTTTTCTAGTTGCGTCAGCATCCGTCAGTAAGACAGGGTGGTAATTAAAATCACCTTCTTCTGTAACGGATTGAAGATAATCTTTGATACGGTTTGCGTCATTGACACAACCGCCTAATTTTGTAACATACTGATAATCATTAATACCGACAATAAGTGCGTAGAGATTTCTGCTTTTTGACATGATAATTTGTTGTTTTTTTTGGTTTTTAAAATCACTAAATCCTCTTGGTTTAGCGATATTGTTATCAAATTTGTTTCTGGTGGCTTCTTCTGAAGTCACGCTTGATATGGCGAATAAGATTTTATCAAAATATTGCTGATAAATCGTAATATATTGCATAGCATAAACGGTAGATGGTGAACGGCAAACGGTGGACGGTTTTACTTAGACCATTCACCTTTAGCTACTATTTACCGTATTTCACTCAGTTAATTCTCTTAGGATACGCATTTCTTGAAATCTTTGGATGCAGTAATCTACATCTGTGGATTTTATCTTTTTGCGTTTGAATAGATTATCTCGAATTACTTTTACAGGTAAAGAATGTTTTGTGCCATTATCGGTGACTAAAGCAAATAAAACATCTAGTGGAATCCCTTTTCGCTTAGTGCCTTTTTCTGCTAATTCCGTTTCAATAATGCTGATTTGCTCATCTAGGAAGTCAGATAATACGTCTTCTAATTCTCCAGTCATACGAACTAGTTCTGGGTCAAATGCGACTTTTTTCCCTTTAGCTTTACGTTTTACATCTTGTTTATATAGTCTATCCATATAAACTTGTAGATTGGCTAAGTCTATTCCTTCCTTCTTATCTTTTAGGTTTTCAATGATCAAATCTAAGGTAACTTCGGGTTGTACGACATCAATACCAAAATAATTTGCCGTTCCTTCAATCACTCGCTCAATATTCACCCGACTCATTTTTTCAATCCGCTGACGATTATCAAATAAAAAGGGTACAATTACTTCATATTCAGATAAGTAAGCTATATACTCTTCACGCATGGAAATTAAAATCTTGCATTGCAAGCCTTCTTCTATTAATTCTAAAATAGATTCAAAATATTGAATTTGTTCCGATTGCTCTCCTAAAATAAATAGCTCCTCAAATTGATCAAAAATCAAATAAATCGGCTTAAAATAATCTAAGTATAAGGAGTTGATTTTATCAATAATAGTAGCCCCTTCACTTAGTTTGGTAACAGCGTGTTTATCCAGTTCTCTATGAAATGCTTCAATGATATTATCTCCCCGGCGAATAAAAATTGGAAACCAATCCGTACTTTCAAACTGATTGCCCAGACCACAATTGATAAGACTTGTTTTTCCTGTGCCAGATGCACCATAAAGCAATATCAAATTGGTCTCAAAAACCCGATCGTAGAGTTCTTCAGTTTCCATTTCTCGTCCAAAGAAAAAGTCTTTATCTTCTTTGCTATAAGAATCCAAAAATTTAAACGGACTTTGCTGTTGCATAATGTTTTTAACGGTTGACGGTAAACGGTGGACGGTAAACGATTCTTATAAAGAATTTAAATACAACAACTTGTAAACTACTGATTATCACCACTGTCTAACCTTTATATCAATAAGGATTATTGTCAATTATTAATTATCTTCTGGCTTTTATTATTCGCCCACTTCTTCTTCAAATGCCACGAACTGCGTTTCTAGTAGGGCGTAAGGTCGATTTGCCTTAGTTGCAGCAGCTTTATTGCCGCCTGCCCTTCTTCTACTTCTCAGTCGGCTACGCTTTTTGACCTCTACCTCCGATTTCTCTTCTAAGCCAGAATGTATTTTATCGCCTTCCAGTATTTGATCTTTGAATACATTGTGACGAATACTGTAAAACATATAATTTTTACCTTCCATGAAAGCATATATAAACAGATCCGTAGAGGTTGACTTTGCATCCCCAAACGCATTTTTATCAATAATGAAAGGTGAAATTGTTAAGTAATTCTCAATATCATCTAAATCTTTTACCAAAATTACAGAGCGACTATCTACAAATAAGTTGTAGGTTTTTGGCTCTTTATATAAAGAAAGGAAGTCGTTATCTTGTGCTTTCAAATTCCCCATATTATGCTTGAAGGTAGCATCAGAGTGTCTAGGATTTGAAATAATAATATCTCGTACAGTAAGCATTTGATAGTTAATCAAAAATGCTGCTTTACCCACTACAACATGTAAAAAGTATTCCGCATCTGCACATATCTCCCATAGTTCATTTTGAAGATTAGTTGTGTTATTTGCATTATTTAATCTGTTCTTTAAGGATTCTAAGTACAAATAAGCATCAAAAAATTCTTCTTTTTCATTTAAAGCATCATAAATATCATTATACTCTTTGATGAAAAACGGTATTTTGTTATCCTTTAAATCCTTCATTAACTGCTTAGAACGAGAGATATAATCAAAATCTAAATAGTTTTCTTCCGTTAAACTTAAAGCATCCAAATAAGAAGAACTTGGATCTAATTTTTCTTCGCTTACCTCTTTCCAAACTTGGGATAATAAGATATAATAGAGCATTTTACTAGTAATTACATAAGTATTTACCATTTGCTCTACCCTTTTTAGGGTAACCTTACTCATATCCTCATCTCTCGAAACCAATCGGCGAAGTTGCGAACCAATCATCCATGGATAATTTCCAATTATTAAAGCTAGTAGTTGACGCTCAGATAGTTCATTACCATTTGCATCTACTGTTTTTTCTTCTATCGCAGGATTAGCTTCCATCATTGCCTCTAGTATCCAGTAAATAAACATATTTACGGAATATTCATCTTCCGAAGCATCCGGTGGACGGACGGCTTTATGCGTGATTTGCATGGGAAGCGTCCAATCTAGAATTTCTTCTGCTGAATCCTTTTTGAGATACAGTCCCCAAGGCATGGGTTGAGCAGGTTTATCATCTTCTTCAAATGTAAATCCTCTATGATCTTTGATGACCGTTACCGGTTCTGTTTCTCCGTATTTGGTCGTCAAATAATTTACAGCATAGTTAAATGCTCCCTCAATTGTACTTTTATTCGCTAAAGAGCGGTAAAAATATTCTGCAAATTCAGTAGCCTTTAAGTCACTTATGGGAACAGAGGTAGCAATAACCGCCTTTACCCCTTTTTCCATTAAGTAATCTACTTGACCTTTGGTAGAACAACCATTTAAAAATACCAATTTAAGATTTGGTAAGGTACTAAAAGTATCTGCTAAGCCTTTTGCATCTCCTGCACCTCCTTCAAGTTCTAAAAAAGAACCATTAGCGTGTCCTGCATAATGGAAAATATGGATGCGTTCTTTGAACCGATTGAATACGTGAAATATCTCATCAACTCCAGCACTTTCCTCTCGCTCTATTTTGATGGCTTGCTTGTCGTCTAAGGGTTCTAGGGCTTTTTTGATATTACTACTTTCTCGCTTTAGTAAGTGCAAATGTGCATCTTGACTATTGGAGAAAGCTAGAAATACGACTGGACTATCTGCCATAATGGATGGATTATAATTTATTGACTATAAGTAGTTTGAATTTCTTGTTTTCTACTTGAATGAAATAACTTTGGTTTTAATTACCTTGTGTCAAATATGACTAATTTTTTGTTAAATTAACAAATCTTCTTTGGTAAATATACAAATTGAACAAAAAATAATATAAGATACGAGTCTAATTAATATTTTGTTGATTATTTGAGAGGAAAATTAGTGGAATTAAGATTAGTTTTTTCAATAGGTACTTGGGCAATCAAAAATAGATAATTCAAATGCAAGCATTACTTGAAAAAATACAGAACACTTTCCAGTTAAATGAAACGGAAATAGGAGCTTTAAGCCATTTATTTCAAAGAGAACTGTATAAAAAGCATGACTTTTTCGCCCAAAATGGGGAATACTCCAGAAAAATGGTATTTGTGAATAGTGGTATTCTAAGAGCGATTTATCAAAATGAGAAAGGGGAGCAATACAATAAAACCTTTTTTAAAAT
>CAYLSF010000387.1:0-6561 GCA_964385675.1 uncultured Saprospiraceae bacterium | reverse complement strand
TCGTAATAACCGAAAGAAGCGGAAGTAGATAGATGTTAAAAAATTAGCTATACTGAGAATGGTAAATAGCTATCGGGGTGATACAGGAGTAAGAGGTGTTTATAAAAAATTGAGAAATTGGAAGGTTTATGATATTATTTATCCACTTTTCAATTTTTCTATTAAAGATTCTATTTCAATTTAAAATAGAATTATCGTACCTTTGCACCGATTTTTTAAAAGCATTAGGTAGTTAAAAAAATTTACATATCATGCAAACGGAACAAGCATACCTAAAGTACAAAGTAAAAGACATTGCTTTAGCAGAATGGGGACGTAAAGAAATTGAGTTGGCAGAAGCAGAAATGCCTGGTTTAATGGCCATTAGAGAGGAGTATGGTGATACTAAACCATTAGCAGGTGCTAGAATTGCGGGGTGTTTACACATGACGATTCAAACGGCTGTTTTGATTGAGACGTTAGTTCATTTAGGAGCAGAAGTAACCTGGTCATCTTGTAATATCTTTTCTACGCAGGATCATGCTGCTGCTGCAATTGCTGCTGCGGGTGTATCTGTGTATGCTTGGAAAGGTATGACAGAAGAAGAGTTCAATTGGGCGATTGAACAAACGCTTTTCTTTGGAGAAGAGCGTCAACCTTTAAATATGATTTTGGATGATGGTGGTGATTTGACCAATATGGTTTTAGATGATTATCCAGAATTAGTTGCAGGAATAGGTGGTATCAGTGAGGAAACGACTACAGGGGTTCATCGCTTATATGAGCGTGTACAAAAAGGAAGTTTACCATTACCTGCTATTAATATTAATGATTCTGTTACAAAATCTAAATTTGACAACAAGTACGGTTGTAAAGAGTCTTGTGTAGATGCGATTCGTAGAGCAACAGATGTAATGATGGCAGGTAAAGTTGCAGTTGTTGCAGGGTATGGTGATGTAGGTAAAGGTTCTGCGGCATCTTTAAGAGGGGCTGGAGCGAGAGTTATCATTACAGAAATCGACCCGATTTGTGCTTTACAAGCGGCAATGGATGGATTTGAGGTGAAGAAAATGATTAATGCTGCATCTAGAGCGGATATTGTTGTTACAGCTACAGGGTGTAAAGACATCTTAACAGGGGAGCATTTCAAAGCAATGAAAGACAAGGCAATTGTTTGTAACATTGGTCACTTTGATAATGAAATTGATATGGCTTGGTTAAATACCAACTATGGTCATTCAAAAGTTGAAATCAAACCACAGGTTGATAAATATACGATTGATGGTAAAGACGTTATCGTATTGGCAGAAGGTCGTTTGGTGAATTTAGGTTGTGCAACAGGTCACCCTTCTTTCGTAATGTCAAATTCTTTTACCAATCAAGTATTAGCTCAATTAGAATTGTGGCATAATAGCGATAAGTATGATAATAAAGTGTATATGTTACCTAAGCACTTAGATGAGAAAGTAGCCCGTTTACACTTAGCTAAAATTGGTGTTGAATTAGAGGAATTAACAAAAGATCAAGCAGATTACATCAATGTAAGCGTAGAAGGACCATTCAAACCTGAATATTATCGTTACTAGGCTTTGTCTTTGGACACAGAGTGGACAGAGACGACACAGAGAAACACAAAGTTTTATATGATAATCAAGAACCTATCTCTAACTTTGAGATAGGTTTTTTGATTTTATATCAGAAGATTAATTACTTTTAAAATATCTGATGTTTTGATTCCTAAAAATGTGGGAAGAATTATCACAAATTAATTGGAGTCCTATTTTTTTGACTTTTAGGCTGGCTTTTGTTACAACGGTTTTACTCCTTTTTGTGGGTATTCCGTTAGCATATTGGTTAGCGTTTAGTCGGAGGCGATGGAAAGTTTTGGTAGAAACACTGGTGAGTATGCCATTGGTACTACCACCTACCGTTTTAGGGTTTTATTTGTTATTGGCGTTTAGTCCCAATTATGCTTTTGGGGCTTGGCTAGATCAGCATTTGGGCATTCGATTAGTTTTTTCTTTTGGTGGATTGGTGATTGCATCTATGATTTACAGTTTACCCTTCATGGTGCAACCGATACAAGCGGGGTTTAGTAATTTTCCTAAAACTTTATTGGAAGCATCCTACACCCTCGGTAAATCAAAATGGACAACGTTATTTAGTGTTGTATTACCAAATATTCGATATGCCGTATTAACAGGAATTGTATTGGCTTTTGCTCATACGATAGGTGAATTTGGCGTGGTTTTAATGATAGGAGGAAATATCCCTAATGAAACCAAAGTAGCTTCAATTGCGATTTACGATGAAGTGGAAGCCTTGAATTATGGTGTGGCTAATGCTTACTCCTTTGTCTTGTTTGTGATTTCTTTTATAATTCTGAGTGTTGTTTATTATTTAAATTATAAGAATAATCAAAAATAAATATCAATTATTCTTATAAATAATCCACTTTTTAGCTTTCAATATCTTTTCTTAAATCCAATATTTCGGCAATGCTTAATCCTGTTATTGTAGAAATAAATTCGTCATTACTTCCTTGTTCTATACACTTAACTGCTATTTCATACTTCTCTATTCTCCGATATTTAGCAATAGTGATCTTTGATGCTTCTTTGTTCTTTGCAGCAGTCCTTTCCTCTCTTGTTAGATTTTCAAAGCTAATCAATTCGATAGCTTTCCGAATTCCTTCATTTTTTAAGTTCAATACAGGTCTTTCGGGACTGTGTATAGATTGATAGATCAAATCTAACCAATCTCTAATATTTTGTGGAGTATTCTCTTGCGGATGATTTGGATTTAAACAAATAAACTGATGCCCAAATAAGTCCCTTATTTTTCCATCTAACGTCTTTGGATTTAAGTCTATCAGTAATACTTCATCTTTGACTGCCTCTCCATGTTTTTCATTAATTGTATAAGGAACGGTCAAAACTACGATTAGATAGACTATCTGATTTACTTTGTATTCCTTGGAGCGTTTCTGTTGTTCTGCAATCAGCATTAAGAAATAGTATAAAAATCGATCAATCCCGATAGCTATCGGGAGATGATCATACTCGACTCTTTGAATTTCAATAGCTATTCTTTTATCAACTGTTTCTGCAAAAATGTCTAATTCAAAATCTATATAACCAATTTTTGGATTAAACTTCTTTTCTGTTTCAATCTTATCTATTTCAACTTCTATCCCCAAAATATCTTTTACAAAAGCTTTAAATACAATTTTATTTGTAAAAGCTTTTTTAAAAATCACCTCATTATCTAAGTTTCCAAGCATACCATTAATAGATTATGGATAAATAATTAACACTTATAAAGATAAGATATTTCAATTTATGAAGCGAATCAATATTTTAAACTTTTGTTCTAGGTAATGTTCTATTCATACCGTAAAGACTCAATTGGGTCTAACCGAGCTGCTTTCATAGCAGGATACAAGCCTGAAACTAGCCCTACAAACAAACACAACAACACTCCAACCAAAATCCATAACCACGGAATGACAAAAACCGCATTCATATATTGTGCTACTGCAAAACCAATTAAAACCCCTAAAATAATACCTACTAATCCTCCTAACTGACATATTATGACCGCTTCTGTCAGAAACTGTACAAGTATCGTTCGACTACTTGCACCAATGGATTTTCGGATACCAATTTCACGAGTCCGCTCCGTAACAGAAACCAACATGATATTCATCAAGCCAATAGCCGCACCGAGTAATGTGATTAATCCAATAACAATAGTTGAAATCTGTAAGGTCGCTGTATTTTCTTCTAAAATATTAGCTAAACTATCACTTTTCGTAATTTCAAAATCTTCATCCTCTCCAATTTTCAAATCTCGTACCGTTCTAAAAACACCTGTTGCTGAAGCAATAGCTGCTTCCATATCTGTCGCTTTAGTTACTCCAACTGAAATATTATAATTATTGGTTTGGGAGCCGTAATACCGTTTTACATTTATCAGAGGAATCATGACTAACTTATCACCACTCATTGTCACACTAGATCCTTTTGTTTTTAAAATACCAACCACCCGATATTTAATACTTCGAATAGAAATTACGCTATTCAGTGCCTTTTCCTTATTTTCATCAAATAGTAAATTGACAATATCCTCTCCAATAATCGCTACATTTCGTCCATTTTCTGCTTCCTTATTGGTAAAATTTCGCCCCAACTCCAATTCATATCCGGCTACACTCAAGTAGTTTTCATCCCCTCCATATACAGATACGTTAGGATTTGTCTCTTCATTTCCATGTCTTATCGTAGCAATGCTACTGCCCAAAGCAGAAACTGACACTTTAGCAGGGAAATTATACCGTTCTTTAAACTCCATTGCTTGCCTAAAAGTGATCGTAGGTCCTCGTTTAGTTCTTCTTCTCCTTCCAGGGCCTCCTCCTCTAATTCCATTTCCTTTACGCACAATATTAAATGAATTTGCACCCATTAGAGCAAAGTTGGAATTTAAAGACGCAGAAAAACTATCCAATGCCGTCAAAATACCAATCAATGCTGTAATCCCTATTGCAATAATCATTAACGTCAGAATGGTACGCAATAGATTACCCCGAATAGAACGCAAGGCAATATTTATATTTTCCATGATATTCATAAATCGAAAATTTGGATGTAAACGGAATTTTGAATTTTGAATTTTGAATGAGAAATTTTGAATGAGTTTAATAAAGGTAATAACTTCATCTTCCAAAAGAGAGGTTATTAGAAACACCTTGTAGGTTTTTAGATAAACAGCCAATTCAGTACGATGTTCGGGTAATACGATATTGATAATTATTTCTATAATTTACGGCTTATTTATATTTTAGAGTGACTTTACATATCAAACATAATCAATAGAAAATATGGCATACAAAATCCTAATCATAGGAAGTAACTCCGAAACACAAGGCATTCAAAATAGAAAATCAGGACGACTATTCTTAGAAGGGATGAAACGTCATAATGTAAATTGGAATATTTTATATCCAACTAAAGAAAACATAACGACACAAATAATTCCCGCTCTACATCATTATGATGCGATAGTCTTTTGGTCCTATATTGTTTATCATATTCCAGAGTATCTGTCTTTATCTAAACAAATAGAAATACAGGCTCAAAAGCTAAATATTCCTATTGTGAATAATGTCTTGAATACCGATGCTCCACATTCGTATTTTTTAGATATTTGGAAGAGAAATGGTATCAACTGTGCAAGAAGTCAATCTTTTCAAAATTTTGAAGATATTGATTTACATTATCCTTTACTGATTCGTCGGGACGGTGTGCATAAAGGACAGGATGTAGTTTTAGTGCAACATGCACAAGAAGCTAGACATCTAATAGAAGAACGGCAAAGAGATAATGCGCAACCCAATTTTAATGTGGCGATTGAATATGTAGAAACAGCAGGTAAAGACGGACTCTATCGAAAATACCGAAGTTTAGTAATTGGAAATCAAATCATTCCACGGCATTTATTTGTGTCGAAACATTGGCTCGTTAATTTTACCAATGGTATTTTTAATGCAGCCTCTCGTCAAGAAATTTGGGATTTTATACATAAGGATTTACCTAATCATCAAGCCCTACTAAATGCTGCTAAAACCGCAGGGCAAGATATTATGGCACTAGATTATAGTATTGACCAACAAGGAAATCCAATCTTTTGGGAAGCTAATCTTCATTTTTTAATGGCAGGCGATGTTTCTCCTGATGAAGTTGAACGATTTTTGAAATTTACAGGATTGAGTGCCGCAGAAGTGAAGCGTTTGGATATGAGGATTGCAGATGCTTATTATCATTTAGTACAGGATAAGATTCAAAATAATACTTAATAAAATATAAGTAGGGAGGATTCCTAATAGCTTCCTAATAGTTATCGGGAGGATGACTTTTGATTACACTAATAATCATGAAATCAGTAAAACATTTATCTTTTAAGTATCTAATATTGGCAAGTTTCTTAATCTTATTTTTTGGTAGTTGTAATGATGTAGAAATACCCAATTTTGTCTCAAATGCTAAAAAGAAAATTGCGATTCAACCCTTTAAGGGCTTTCCTTTAGATTTAATAAAGGTAGCAGAAGTAGCCATTGATAGCTTATATGATGCAGAAGTTACCGTTTTAGATCCCATACCATTACCCCAATCAGCTTTTTACAAACCTAGACAACGGTATAGGGCGGACTCTTTAATCCGATACTTAAAAGCTATCAAGCCATTTAAATATGATAAAATCATAGGATTGACCCATAAAGATATTTCCACAACAAAAGGAGGTTTTAAAGATTTTGGAATTATGGGATTAGGCTTTAGACCAGGACCTAGCTGTATTGTTTCCACCTATCGGGTAAGGCGAGGAGCTAGAAATACATCACATCTCCATACTAGATTATCGAAAGTAGTTTGCCATGAACTTGGACATAACTTTAACTTACCACATTGTACCTCTAGCACAACTTGTATGATGCGTTCCGCAAGAGGAAAAGCAACGAATATAGATAGTTATGATTTTGATTTTTGTACCAATATTAATTTTAATTTTATCCAGATGTTTGAGAAA
>CAYLSF010000386.1:0-6563 GCA_964385675.1 uncultured Saprospiraceae bacterium | reverse complement strand
GTAGGTATTGATTTAAAGTTTTTTTATTAAAATTGATACTACAAATGTACGGGCAATCGGAAAATCTAGGCGTAACATTTGTTACCACAGAAGGTAGGTTATATATCTAAAACCTAATGCGGTAAGCGAGGTCTTAGTAGTCCATATACAAGTGTGCCAAAAATAGCCCCTAAAATGACTAATAATAAAGATAAATATCCATATCCCACTAAGACAAACATTGGCCCAGGGCAAGCACCTGCCAACGCCCAGCCCAACCCAAAAATAGTTCCGCCAACTAAGTATCGGGTAATGCTTTGGTTTTTAGGGTTAAATTGAATGGTTTTACCTTCAATATCTTTAAGTTGAGTTCGTTTCATCCATTGTACCATCAATACACCTAAAATCACCGCAGAACCAATAATTCCATACATGTGAAAGGATTCAAAACGGAACATTTCATAAATACGATACCAAGAAATAATTTCTGCTTTGGTCATAATGATACCAAAGAATACGCCTGTCAATAAAAATTTTACATATTTCATAGCCTAAAAAATGATAGGAATTAAAAAATGAGTCATGATCAATCCTCCGATGAAAAAACCAATAACGGCAATTAAAGACGGTAATTGTAAATCGCTTAATCCACTAATCGCATGACCAGAAGTACATCCTCCTGCATACCTTGCCCCAAAACCGACTAAAAAACCACCACCGATTAAAATTAATAACCCTTTTACAGATAATATGGAATCCAAACCAAATACTTCATTCGGTAGATAATCCTGTCCAACGGTTTGAAACCCTAAATCTTCTAAAGCCGCCACTGTTGTCGGGTTTAAATCGATCGCTACATCGGGTGTCATATATTGTGCTGCCACAAAACCACCAATAATCGCCCCTAACGCAAATACTAGATTCCAATATTGTGATTCTTGATTGATTTTAAAAAAATCAGAATACCGATCGCCACCTGCAATAGTACAAGCTGTTCGTAAATTGGAAGACATTCCAAAACTTTCCCCGAAATATAAGAGCAGAAACATGACTAAAGCAATAGCTGGGCCTGCTACATACCATGCCCAGGGTTCATAGAGTAAGTCCATTTTTATAAATTTTGTATTGAGTAATTAAGTAGCTAATCAAAATTAAATGACATATTTTTTACTGGCTCTTTTTAGCCAATACTGCGTTATTTTTGTCGGCAATAGCTATGGCTATTGTCTCAAAAAATGCCTTGTCTTGACTAAAAATCTCCTTGTAAAAAATAACCTTTAATTATGCTTATCTACTTATCTTGATCTTCGCAAAGATAGATTCCTTCTTAAAATCACAGCGTAACTTATGTTACCTTGACTTGTTCACACCACCTTAGGTATCAGCCGCTTTAAATTCTAACACTGTTACATGATGCCGATGGGATTTAATTTTATTATCTATATTCAGTTTTTTCATCAATCTTGAAATAACGACTCTTGAAGTATTCAAATCATTTGCAATCTGATAATGAGTAAGTTCTAGGGTAGGGGATTTAAGTACCATTGCTCTATCTCTTAGGTATTTATATAGGCGTGCTTCCATATTGTGAAACGCTAAAGCATCAATGGCTTCCAACATTTCAGACATCCGTGTATCATAACTTTCAAATACAAATGCTCGCCAAGACTTATACCGCATTAACCAATCTTCCATTCTATGAATGGGTATCATATATAGCAAAGTATCTTTTTCTGTAACGGCTCTAATATTACTTCTCTTATTTCCCATACAACAGGTCATGGTCATAGCACAAGAGTCGCCCATTTCTAGGTAATATAATAAGTATTCATGTTCGTCATTTTCTTCTTTGACTACTTTTATTGCCCCATCTATGACTAAAGGCATATGTGTGATTTTATCGCCAATGTCAATCATACATACCCCTTTCCTGACTTTTTTAAACTGTCCTTCTTGTAAGATTTCTTTTATAAGACTGGGTTCAAAAATGTACTGATAACGCTCTTCCAATAGTGCTTTCATGATTATTATTCAGAATATAGAGCGGAGAATAGAGAACAAAGACAAGAATATCTATTTTAATGTATTATCATAATGCAAATTTGTCTTTTACCTCAATAGCTATTAAACAACTTCATTAAGAGTTCTCTTTTTTCGGCTCTATTAAATAGTCACTTTTTACCTTTTTTAATATTAATAATTAAATACATGAAAATATGTTTAAGTGTATATGTATTTAAAGTTGTGTTAGGTCTTATTGGAATCTAAAAAATTCAAATTTGTCGTTTATACTATAAATTATGGGGAGGTTATTGCTGTAATACAAAATGATTTTAGTTCATAGTAAATAAACTGGACTCACTTTCGAGACCAGATGAGTTTAAGGCTTTAATCGTTAAAACAGTACCTTTAGCGATATTTTTATTTATTAAAAATTGATTGCCATACACGGTTGTTAAGTAATTATCTTCCATATAAATATTGTACCCCACTACCCAACTTCCTTTGGATTCATCTACCGACTTATCCCAGGATAGTTTATTACTCTTTTGATTAAACGATATATTTTTAGGTTGACTCGGTTGAGTCAATTGTACAGGTTGAACATCCATCATCATTAACGCTTCTATTTCTTGAGCGATTGAATCTTTGTGTCTCTTTTTTTGAATAAAACCCTGAGATAAATTGGTTGTATTATCCCAACTACACACGCCTTTTTTAGAAAGGGTAATTTTACCATTGGTAAAGGCAGTATAATTATTCCGTTCTCCTCTGATGGCATAATGTAAGGCACATTGATCGTTGCTATGGCGACTAATGTCTTTGGTTTCGCCCCTTGTCAAAAAATGATATTCATAACTTCTTCTTAAAATATGCGAGGAATCTAAATCTCGAAGCCCCTGCCCTGTAATGACGTTACCATAGTTGGCATTATAATAATCACCACAACCCACTTCCCAACCCGAAGCGATAAAAGGACTTGGACAGTGCTTGATAACGTAACGGCACATTTTATTTCGCTCTTTATTGATACATGACCAATCGGTATAACTACATAAGGTTTTTGAACCACCCCAATTTGTTCTATCATACCCTTTACCTTCAATGAAGTTACCGCCCATCGTCACCACTTGCTCTACTTTTTGTTTTACCAATTCTTTGCCTGTAAGCAGACTGAATTGATCGCCTTTTGATTTCAATAGATCTGCAAAATTGTGCATGGTACCAATAATGACAATGGTAATACTTTTATCTGCTGCACTTGCTAATATTTCTCGATATAAAGCAACACCATCCATGGCATCTTTCCACGACCTCAAACTTTTAGGATATACCCTTGCAAGATGAGAGTCATAGTTTCGTTTTGGGGATTCTATCTTTGTTTTATAGCCTTTATAATCACCAATCGGAATAGCTTTTCTATTATAAAATTCATTAATAGCACTGATACTTAGAGCGGATTGCTTGTAGTGTGTAGAATTGATAATGGCTAAGATTTCACATTCCCCTTTTGTTGCCATATTATGAAGCATTGCCATACACCCAACATCATCGGGATCTGCGGAAGGGTCTGTATCTAAAATTACTTTTTTTTGAGCCATTAAGGTCGAACCAATTGACCCTAAGATAAAGCAGAACAGAAGGATATATTTAGTCTTTTTCATGTGTAGGTTGTTTTATTTGTATTTCATCTCTACGATTCCTAGAGTATCTCTAACAAAGATAATAAGGGGCTATAATTCTTATTATGGTCTTTAGCTTTATTATGTATGATTTTATCTGTTTAACAGGGAAGGGTTTTTTACAAAAATAAAAGAGCCACAAATTTTCACAGATTACTCAGATTTTTCGTGAATAATCTGAGTAATTTATGAATCCCGATAGTTATTGGAAGTGGCGAAACGCAGTAATAATTGTTTAAAACCTTTTATAAAAGGGACTTGTATGCTCTTTTTAATTTCAATTTTGAATAAATTCTTATTTGTGACCTCCTTTAATTTTTTCTAGTAATCCCTTTAATATCTCATCTTTTTCATCAATTAAATGATCCTTGATTAGAATATCAGGAATAACGCCCTCTTGCTTTTTACTACCATTTACACGAATAATCTGTCCTTTTGAAATATATACCGTAATCCCCGTATTTGGAAGAACATAAGGGAATATAGACGCATATAGCGATGGATATTCTCCTGTTTCTTCTCCTACGATTGTTCCCCAATTGTAATCTTGAATTTGAGCCGCAGTAACGGTAGCCTGAGAAATGGACTGCCGATTGACCAACACATAAACCTTTCCTTTATATCGTTTGGAACTGATTTGAGGTTGATAAAAGCCTAGATTAGGGGCATAGATTTTACCATCTTTACGAGCGAGGATTTGTTGGAAGTAAGTTGTTGTGGTATCGTTATTTTTTCTCGTGAAGTCCTTTAGTGCTTTACTTGTTTTTAATGTAAAATCGGCACACCATTTAAATGGCTTATCGGCCAAATAAGACACTAAGTAATTGCTATGACTATCATTTCCACCTGTATTATTTCTAAGGTCAATAATTAAATTTGGGCTCTTTTGACGATTAATCGCCATAAATGTAGAATCTATAAAAGCTCTAAATTGACTTTCATCCCCTGAAAAAGGACCAGGATTCAAATAGACAGCACTATCCAAGAACTCAAATTTTCTGGGGGCATTAAATATTTCTGTTCTTTGGGTTTCAAACTCACTGATAACATTTATGGCTTCAAGGGTATAGTTTTTTACGATGCCCTTTTGCTTAATCCTAACATTAAAAATGTCTTGCTGCCCGAAGGCTTGCCAATAATACCGAGGAAAGGAATAAAATTCTATTTTAGCCTTTTTAAAATAGGGTCTTTCGGCTGAAATATAAGGATAAATTTGAGTGACGAGTTCGTCTATAAATTTACCATTGATACTCTGTATTTCTGCCCCTATTTCAATCGTTGAATCTCTCGACCAGTTTTTTCGCACATAAGCCTTACAATTTTCAAAAGTAATTTCTAATGGAAATAACGTTCCTCTAGCTTGAGCATACTCAAAATAAGGTTGTACAGGAAAGTCAATGTACGTATGCCCATTGTTCACAATTGAAACCAATTGTTGAAATAAGTTTGTCACCGCTAGTAAGGTTAAAGAATCCTGTTGAGCATCTTGTTGAATTTTATTTTTAACAATATCGTAAGTTGCATCAAAGTCTTTTTTAGTCGTGTAAGCATATAAATCGTAATGTGATTCTTCCAAGACTTCCTTCAAGGATTTCAAGTCTTCTAAGACCTTACTTTTTGAAAAACTTATTTGCCCAATGGTACAAAAGGAATTTAACATTAAAAGAACAATCAAATATAATAACCTCATAGATTCGTGTAATTCGTAAAAATTTGTGTCAAAATATCATTTTCCTATGCTAATCACATTATTGTATAACATAAGGCAAATATGTATACAAAGATTACCATTCATTTAGTTTAGTTTTAGTTGATTTAACCAATTGGTAATGGAATCTAAAAATCCATCACACCTCAGAAAGGTATGATTATTTTCATGCTCATAAATTCCCCCTGTTTTGGATTGTCGCATATTATGATTGCAATTGGGAAAGGATTGTATAGTCAAATCAATGTTGGGTTTTAATGTTTTTTCATACAGTTCCTTTGCTGCCTTCCAGTTGACAGTCATATCTGTTTCACCAAATAAAGCTAAAACAGGAACATCAATTTTCGATAATATTTGATCAAAATTCTCCACATACAGGGGGAGATCAGATTTTTTATCTAAAGTCGTTTTATATAATATTTTTTGATACTCATAATACCCTACTTCACTTATGCCACCATTAGTTATTCTTATCCAAAATGGATGCTTTTGAAGGTTTTGGGTCGCCAATAAATAATATTCATAACTCGCTCCGCCTCGTGATAATAGAATACCGTTGTGCCATTCGTTCACAAGCAAATCAACACTATCTTTTGGCAATCCACTAATGCGTAGATTTTGTTCCAATAAATATTTAAAGGTTTCATGAGCTTCCACGCCACTAACAGAAATCCAAAAATCAATTTGTTTATACTTAGACATAACCACAGGATTGATCCAACCTGCTCGACTAATGCCCCATAATCCAATTTTATTTGCTCCTTTTATTTGTTGCTGTTTCAGGTTACGGATAGCTGCAATGACTTCTAAAGCTTCCTCTTGAATAGGTCTGCCATTTTTATAGACTCCACCACTCTTACCACATCCCATTTTATCCCACATATACGTAGCATAACCTGCTTTTGTAATGGACATACGGACATCGTACCACCACTGACCCGCTACGGCATCCGTCTTTCCATCTCCATGAATGATGAGAACAATTCCTTTTGGTGTTTCCTGTTTAGGAAAATTTAAAACACCCGATAATTGGATGCCTTCAAATTCAAAATCTAGGAGTTCTTGTTCGTCTTGGCAACTACCACTGTAGACTTGAAAAATAAGGAATAGGAATATGATATGCTTTTTCATGGCGTAATTGAATTGACTGCTAAATTTGTTATAACAAAAGAAAGTATCCTTTATAAAATAGC
>CAYLSF010000385.1:0-6568 GCA_964385675.1 uncultured Saprospiraceae bacterium | reverse complement strand
TTTCCACAAATCTATAAAGATGTAACTCTATCGGGTCATAGTCATATTCCAAATACCTTAAAAAATATAACAGAACGGGATATTTATGATTTCGATATTGGAGATACCTTACAATACATATATACCTACTACACTGGAATTTATACAACAACACCTGGAGACACCCATTATATACAAAAAATAATATTGGATAAAACAGAATTACCGAATAGTGTGTCTTATCAAGTCAGGCTACAAAAAGTTGAATATCCTGCAAATGGAATACCTGTACATACAGATAATATTGTAACTGAAAGTTATACATTTAATACTTCTACAATAAATACAGAACCTTATATTCCTTATGGTTCACAATATCAATATAATCTACTCAATTTTTCCTCTTTCAATAATCGAATTACAAAGAGAGCAACTAGAGGTTTTGAGCAAGATCCGTACAATTATAATGGTACTACATGCTGGGTGCCGGCTTCGGGTTATCCATTAATATCAAAGCAATATACAGCGGGATTAGGATTAACATTTGATTGGTATTATATAGGTAGTTCCTTTACTGAAGAAGAGTTACAAAAACTAACCTATTATAACAAAGGAGGAGAAACAGGAGGGATTCCTTTTAATCAAGCTATTTTTACAGTTGCTACCAATCCCAATAATTATAGAGCCATTCATCCAAACAAAATTAGTTATTATGAAATAGAAGGTTTAGCAGATACCGTAGTAGGCTTACCACTTTTAGTCAACAATTCAAATACTAACTCAGGTATCACAACTAATAATATAGAAAGAGTTTACCGAAAAAATATTAATAACCTTGGTTGTCATAGCAGAATAGATACGAGTGTTTTCGGTATTCAAAATATTCAAACTATTACCGATGAAACGTTCTTCAATAGTTTAGGTCAGTCCATCACCTTAAAACCAACATCAACCGTTGGGCAAAGTTGGATTTGTTTTGATGAAGCTATTCAAGTAATTGCAACTATTGATAGTGTACGGCTAAATACTTTTTTAGGCGTCTCTGATAGTATAAAATATATTTCCTTACAAGTAAATGATACAATTGGAAACCCAATCATGCACCCTTTAAATTCAAAGCAAATCTTACTAAGTCTTCAATTTGGAATATATCGTACCCCCTCCTTTTTTCATTTTCCAAATATCTATCATGACATAGTTTTAGTGGGACATACTTACATAGAAAATGGAATTAAAAACATAATACCTAAAGAGATTTTTGAGTTTGAAGTAGGTGATACTTTACAATATTTACATACTTATACAGAAGATAATGGTATTGCTACTTATTCCGTTACGGAACATATTCAAAAAGTTATCCTTGGAAAAATAGATGGCACATCAACGTACAATTACACTATAAATGTGAAAACTATTCGCTATGAAAATACGGATACAATTTATCTGGATACGACTATTAGCCAAGTTTATAATTTTTCACATCCCGAACTTTCAGAAGAATTATATACGCCTTATACAAACGATTATAAATACAATACGGTTGATTATTCTATATATAATAATCGACTTGAAAAAAGGATTTATAAAGGCTTTATCAATGATACATTAATCAATACCCCTTGTTGGATACCTAATGACTTAACACCAATAGATTTTAAAATCTACGGAAAGGGATTAGGAGTCACAACAGAACGATTGTACACAACGGATTCTATTACAATAGATAAAACCGAAACCTTATCGTACTATAATAAAAATGGAGAAATATGGGGAACACCTTTTGAGTTTCCTAGTCAAACACAATCTTCATTATTAAGCTCAGGTTATCAAACTATACAGAATGGACAAACAGGCTATTATGAAATACAGATGCAATTTGGGGTGGAAGGCTTTCCTCTGTTAGTAGAAAATACAACATCCAATATAAATGGGGATACCATTAATGATTTAGCTCAAATCTATAGAGGAAATATTGATGTTTTTGGTTGCCATAATCGAATAGACACCAGCGTTTTCGGGATTCAACATATTTTAAATAACAATAAAGAGGAAATTTATTTTAATGAAAACGGTAAAGCCATTACTTTAAAACCATACGCTACTATTGGTGAAAGTTGGAACTGTTTTACGGATTCTATTCAGGTAGTTGCTACCGTAGATAGTATTCAATTTATTCCTTTTTTGGGTGTTACAGATTCCATTAAATATATTTCATTACAAGTGATTAATGCAATAGGAACTCCTATTTCGCATCCTTTAAATGGACAACAGATTCTACTAAGTCAACACTATGGTATTTATCAAACCCCTTCTTTTTATCATTTTCCAAATATTTATCATACGATTAAATTAGTTGGACATACTCAACTTGAGGATGGTATCAAAAATATAGTACCAGAAGAAATTTATAATTTTGATATAGGTGATACCTTACAATATACATACACTTACCATGAGGACGATGGATTTAGCACAATAGATATTACAACATACACTCAAAAAGTTATCCTAAATAAAACCATTTTAGCAAATGGTGTAAATTACTTAATGGATGTAAAAACGGTTAGATACGAAGATACGGATACAACTTATGGAGACGAAATTACAACTCAATACTATGATTTTTATAATCCGAACTTGCAAAAAGAACCTTATATACCTTTTAGCGGACCACATTATTATGGTGCTGTAAATTATTCAATTTATAATAATCGGTTAGAAAAGAGATTTTCCCGTGGTTTCGTCAACGATCCCACCTATAATTACGGTAATACGTGTTGGGTTCCCGATTCTAGTTATCCGTTTGATTATGAAATATATGGAAAAGGTCTAGGGGTAACTGAAGATAGTTACTACACCGGAGCAAGTGTTTTAATAGATGAGACAGAAAAATTAACGTATTATAATAAAGGTGGTGAAATATGGGGCATACCATTTGACCAAGCCATATTTATTCAACCTCCACCTGTTGCAACTCAGACGATTTTTAACGGTCAGTTAAAAGTTTATCCAAATCCTGTTCATGACTATTTCTTTGTAGAATTACCACAAAATCTTTCAAGTGACAATCTGAGCATAATGGTTGTCAATCAATTAGGACAAATAATTTCTGTTCGTACACAGCAAAACGATAACTTAGTTCAAATTAATGCTAATCGTTTAGCTCGAGGCATTTACTCCATAATCATTTCGGATGGTAAAGTTGCCTATCATGAGCGTTTTATGAAATAAATTGATGTTTAAAGTTGGAGAAATCTGTTTTTTAGCAGATTTCTTCAACTATTCCTTTATTGTTTTGATTTAAAACTTAGAGGAAGAGAATCAACATCTATCATTATACAAGCTTGACTACTCTATAGTAGCGTCTGTTTTTTTAGCGAATTAAAAATCACACAAATACCCATACTCTTTCAACCACAATTCATGTCGTTTATAGTTAGGCATAATATCTCCGACAATTTTCCAAAATCGATGGGAGTGATTCATTTCTTTCAAGTGAGCTAGTTCATGTACAATCACATAGTCAATAACCTCAGAAGGGGCAAATAGTAAGCGAGTGGAAAAGTTTAGATTGCGATTAGAAGAGCAACTTCCCCAATTTGATTGATTGTATTTAAGGCGGATTGTCTTAATGTTTTCTTGAAAATATTGGTCATTAAAATTATCAACTCGGCGTTCTATGTCTTTTTGAAAGACTTGTGCGATAATGCGACTTAGGAGTTGCTTAATGCTTTTTTGAAGGTGGGTTTTATCATCCGACTCACTTAATTTCAGATAGATTGTATCCCCTTTTAGTTTGGCTTCATGTGATTTACGATTTTCATAAGAAATATGAAGTGTAAAGGTTTTATCCTGTATGGTCAAGGTATCACCGCTTTGATAGGTCTTAATTAAAAAGCGTTGTTGAATTCGTTTTTGGGTGTCCAATTCTTTTTTGAGCCAATTTTCGAACCAATCCATATATTTGGCTTCCCCGGCTTTACCTAAGCCTTTTGGCATTCGCAAGATAGCCGCCGTTTTACCAATAGAAGCACGCACATTTTTACGTCGTTCTCTATAGATTTTTATAGGTACTCGATAATTTTGATATATCCAAACCAAACTTTCTATGAATTGAGAATGGAGAATTGAGAATGGAGTTTTTGTAATTCTCAATTCTCCATTTTCAATTCTCAATTATTCCGTGATTTCCTCCATCAAGTAAAATTTGGAAAAACCTAAGTCAATTTCTTTCCACAATTTTACGGTTAAAGTGATTTTTTCGCCTTCGTCTGCAGGTAATGTTTTATGTGTGGTGTGTACATAAAAAATCTGATCTTCATCCTCTATATCTCTAAGAGCAAAAGCATTGATATTAAGCATTCCTAGATTCATTGAATTTCCCATAATGCCTCGTACTCGTAGGCTTTTAATATCTTCTAGTTCTCTTGGATCCATATCCAATACATCCGATACATCATGCGTCATCAAGTCATCACAACTGCTTAATGTCGCTAAGGTAAGCAATACCAATAGGAATTTTTTCATGTTTTATTTTTGAAATAAAGTTTATCCAAATATCCATTGTAGCAAAAGGAACTAAATGGAAGTATTCACGATTGATTAGCACGTATATTATAATTTTTAAAATAAAGTTAAAAATCCCAAAGACCAACAAATTAAATTCTTCTACAAAATAAGAAACATGAAACCACTTAACTTAATTTTTGATATGGAGACAGGTGACCCCGATGATGCCCTCACCCTCTGTTTTTTGGTGAATCATCCATGGGTGAATTTACATGCTGTCACCGTTACACCTGGTACAGATGAACAAATTGGATTAGTTCGTCATATTTTAAATGAAACGGGCATAGATATTCCTGTAGGGAGTTATAGAATAGGGTATGATAAAAAATGTGTCTCTAAATATTATTACAAATGGCTAGGAAATTTTGAATCTGCCCAACCTGATGACGAAGGTTATGCTATTATCTTAAATACCCTAAAAGAATATCCTGATACTACATTACTAACGGGTGCACCGCTTAAAAATTTGACAGATATTGCCGAAACGGTTAAAATCAAAGAATGGGTGGCACAAGGTGGATTTGCAGGAGATAATGTTGTGCCTGTTGAATATCGGTTACCAAAGTTTGAAGGGCGTGTTACTTGTCCGACGTTTAACTTTAATGGTGCACCCAAAACAGCATTAGCCTTATTAGCCTCTCAACATATTAAATCTAAATATTTGGTGTCTAAAAATGTTTGTCACGGCGTGGTGTATGATAAAGGTATGCACGAGCGATTTGCAGAATATCGACATCAGTCGGCTGGGATGAATTTAATGTATCGTGGCATGGAAACTTATCTGAATAAAAAGCCCGATGGTAAGAAGTTTCATGATCCATTAGCTTTGGCCGTAGCAATTGATAAGTCAGTTTGCGAATTTGCGGAAGTTGAACTTTTTAGACAAAGAGGTGAATGGGGTTCAAATTTGAAAGCAAATACCAATACTTTTATTTCAATTCGTGCAAATGTGGACAAAATGATAGGAGCTTTAGTGGGAATCTCCGATTAATCCAAGTATTTTAGTCGTTAAAATCAGTAATATGGAAATTACAACTAAAGTACTTACTATCAATGGTCAACCCATTAAAATTCATGCTATATCTACAGGGTTAGTAGCCGTTAAACAATCTATGTTGGTTGCTAAGAATCCAGGCACATTGGCAGTGCTTTCTTCTTTTTTAGATAGAAATTTTTCAGAATGGATGCCTATTTTTGTTTGGGTGATTGAGCATCCCGAAGGTGTTTTTGTAATTGATACAGGTGAAAACGCTGATATTAACAACAAAGATTATTTTAAGTCATCGGGCTGGTTTGAAAATTGGATGAATACGACACAGTTTAAATTTAAGGTATCAAGAGAAGAAGAAATTGATGTCCAACTCAAAAAAATTGGAATTGATCCTCAAAAGGTAGATAAAGTAATTTTAACCCATTTACATCTCGATCACATAGATGGATTACGGCATTTTCCAAATTCAGAAATATTGGTGAATCAATTAGAATGGGAAAAGCCGTATGGTGATTTACCTAAATTATATCCCGATTGGCTTGATCCAACTTTAATTCCTTTGACTCAGACGTACGAAAATTTCGATAAAACGGCTTTTGTAACCAAAGATGAAAACTTGATCATGATTCAAACTACAGGACACACTTATGGTCATACTTCTTTGATGTTAAAGACGGATCAAGGTTATGTGTTCTTTGCAGGAGATGTAGTATATAATCTAGAACAATTAACTCAAAATAAATATTCAGCAGTACAAGTCGATAAAAAAGCATCTATTCAAAATTATGAGAATATCAAAGCATTTGCGAAGCAGCAAAAATTGGTACTCTTACCTTCCCATGAATTTGCAGCAGTAGATAGGTTAGTGAATATGGAAGGGATATAAAATGATTTTAAAAATTATCAGCTATTTTGTGACTAAAAAATTAAAACTGGTAGAAGGAGTAGTAACAGGAAAGTAACTAAGACATCAATGTCATGAGCAGTAACAAATACATCTCTAGTTTCTTCAATCTAATTAAAGGTGAT
>CAYLSF010000384.1:0-6570 GCA_964385675.1 uncultured Saprospiraceae bacterium | reverse complement strand
ATTACAATCTACAAATCCATCGCCATCATCATCTACACCATTATTGCAAACTTCTGGAGTAATAATTGGATTATTATTAATCTGCGGACAGACTGCATCTACCCAAAAGCTCACGTTACCTGTGCCGGGTAAACAAGCTGGCATAGTCAATGCAAAAGCATCTACACTAAATGTCAATCCATTAGGTAAAGTCATACTATTGAGGGCTACTCCACCGATTGTTCCTGAAACGGTTCTCGTTCCCGCATCATAAGCTATGGTAAAAGTTGTAGCAATATTAGCAGGGGCAATGACATCTACTGAGCGGAAGTACGTTCCTTGATTATCATTACAATTACTGACCACACTCACATTTCCATTATTTGGATTATCCGTACCTATCACCGTTGTCGCTCTAAATGTATTTGAACCTTGATCATTGAAATGAATCCCTACAAAATTGGTATTTTGCTGTTGACCAAATTCACAAAAGGCAAAGATAGCTTCCGCAGAAGCAGGGGATTGATAGAAGATTTCACCTGAGATAGAAAAATCATCATTTTGGGTATAGGTTTGGTCTAACATAGTTCCATAATAAGGGCGAGCAAAACCACTTGAACCATTTTGGGTACTTCCTCGTGCAAACACGCCTCCTATTTCTCCATTATTTCCATCTCCTGCTGTATTATTGGTATTGGCGGAATATCCAAAATTACTACCATTAGCCGTACTGCCTAAGGTCTGCCATCCTGGGTCAGCATCAAAATTGGTAAAAAAGGCACAACTCCCACAATCGGGATCGGTATAGTCAATTAGACCATCACCATCATTGTCAATACCATCATTACAGATTTCCACACAAGTATTTGTATTTTCGTCTTGACTTGTCCCCACCGATTGTCCTCCCACAATAATATTAGGAATTCCATTACTATTCACATTCGTCACCGTCAGCCTATCATCACTATTTAAATCTGAATTGGTAAAACTTCCACCGCCTTCAATGGCATCAGGACAATTATCATTATCCGAATCTGTATCCAATCTATTTTCAATGCCATCATTGTCATAATCACAAGCAATTAAAGCACTATTTCCAAAGAAAAAGACTTTAGCATCGGGGCCATCTCCTGTTGCTGTAGGCCCAAATGAAATACGCAAGCCATAGATAGATATGCCCACAGACACTAAATCTTCTACAGGGTATAGTGCCATTTTAGAATTTTGCGTTCCGCTACCAAAATGAACATTATGTCCTAAATCCACATAGTGCGAAGTCTGTACATTGAGTGTTGTACCAATTATATTACCATTTACATCCAAAGCTTGTACTACCTGTGGATTATTTCCATTACGCTCTGTAATTGCCACAAAACCTCCTGCTGTTGATAAAATTGGCGTATTGTAAGTGAGTTCGTAATAATCACCATCCGAATAATTATTATAATCCAAAGACTGATAAGCATTCAAATTTCGACTTTGAAACGCTTGAATAATGTCTTGATCATAAGTTGTGCTATTGTAATCAAATACATTCGTTACTCCATTTTCAGTAAATCGAGGGCCACTATTGTTGGATACACTATAAGAAGAGGTAAAACCATCAGGCGTAATAAAATCGGTATAAGTTGTACCGTTGTAAGTAATGGAGTTCAACGTATGGGGTACGCTAAAGCTAGATGGATTGGTTGAAGAAATACCAACAGTAAAATTTGTGATTGAGCCAGATAACCCACTACTTGCAGGTTGAGGACATTCATCGGTATCCAAAATTCCATCATTATCATCATCCAAATCACAAAAATCATTAATGCCATCATTATCGCTATCCGTACAATTTCCTGCTGATTGGCAGTCATCACAATCTTCGCAGTCTATGAAACCATCACCATCATCGTCTATTCCGTTATTACAGATTTCAGGGGAACTACTACCACCTTGAAGACTAGCATTAAATGGATGATGATGTATTTCGCCTTGTGTATGTGTATAATTTTGAACCAAAACCTGACCATTGATATTACCCGTATTATTTTTGGTAAAATTAGTATTGGGTGCGAGAATAGTTCCGTGAATGGTACTTCCACCATCGAATGTCAGTGTAGAAGTATAGTGAAAGTTAAAAATAATAAACGCTCCCTGTGCATCTCCAATTCCTGCAAAATTTGGGAGTGTCCAATTGAAAGAACCGTTTGCATCAACATTCACAATCAAAGGATTATTGGCAGTCGGTTGATTGTTGAATGTAATAGTCGTGTAATTGGTAAGCGTTGCACCGGAAATATTCCATACATTCTGTTGATTACTATTTAATGTTATTCCAAGATTATCACTACTTATGGGAGCAGTAGTTATATTGGTTGATAACGCTTTTAAACTCATTGATTGATTTCGTAAACTGTTGAATATTGCTGTGAAATCAAAACCATTCGGCGAGGTAATATCCGCAGCAGACTGATGCGTAGAAAGCAAAATCCGAGGATTAGAATTAAATGCCCCACCAGATATTTGGGTATTAATGTTTATGTTATTATTGGTATCATAAATTGTTGTTCCTGTTATATCCCCTAGTTTTGCAAAAGCATTATTCAACAAATTAATTCCTGTACCGCCATTATAAAATATACGACCACCAATAAGCAGTCCTATTGGACTTGAGCTACCGTTGGTATATGTTCCAGATGTTACTATTGCTATATTGTGTGTTCCTGTTAGTGTCAAATCGCCACCAATTGCCACACCGCCTTCACTATCTCCATTATTGATAGTTGTATTGTTTTCGACTAAAGCATTAAAATCAGCGGTGATTGTAAATGGATTATTATCCATCTTATCAAGTTGTATGATTTTATTTTCTATAGGGATAAAACTAGATAGTCCTATAATTGTGATAATGATAAAGAGATACCTCATAAAATTTGTACGTCTAATTGTGATAATTTTTCTGCTAACTCAAAACCATAATTCCGTTTCTAAGTTATTTTACAATAGTACAGGTATAATTATTGAGAACGCTTTCAAAGAGGATATAATAGGCTTTCAAAGGTTAGAGTAAACTTTCAATTTGATTAGAGTAAACTTTCATATTAACTTTCTTTATATTCAAATTGATATTAAATGTTATGTTTGAACAATTGAAGTGATTAGTGATGAAGTAGAAATAAGATAGACCAAATAAACGAAGTTATTTTGTCCCGATAGTTATCGGGATAGAATAAATTAAAAAATCGTAAAATAACGGGTTATTTCTAGAGTTTTTTAATGAAATTATAAACCGAAAGAACAAGTTTAGTGGTCTAGATTATTTTTAATGCATCACTTATTGCTATAATGCATCGCACAATTATAAAAAACACTTCCCTCCTTTCTCCACATTAAATTATCAAGTGTATTAAAAATACACTCTTGATGCAATTGGTATTGTATCAGAGGATAAGACTTGTTTATTCAAAATTTTTATTTCAATACACGTAAATAGCGTTCTAATTAAAGCATTTTTGAAGCTAATATTATGGTAAAACAAGCGTATCGAACAACTAGAACTAAGACATTATCTGTAGGATTGTTATTTGTAATCCTATGCTGTATGAGTTATACGTCCTTCGGACAGTCTATAGATAGCTTAACGCATATTACTAAAAATGAGACATTACCCGATACCACTCGTTTACAGGCTTATGTTGATCTATTCAATTATTATTATAAAAACAATATCAAAAAGGCTAAAAATATCGCTGATACGCTTTTGATATATAGTCAATCAAAAGATATCAAGAAATATGAATCTATTGGTTATAATGCACGAGGAATCATCTATTTAAAAACAGATAAAAACGTAGATTCTGCACATTTTTATGTCAATAAAGCCATTCAAATCGCAACTCCGTTAAAGGATTATAAGTTAATGACCGATGTGTATAATTCAAAAGCCTATCTCTATCTACTACAAAATCAACATGATAATGCCTTAGAACTATTCTTAAAAGCCTTAAACATCGCAGAACAACATAATCGCATACGAGTACCTGTACTACTCAATAATATTGCGACTATTTGGAAAAACAAGAAAGATTATCAAAAATCCAATGAATATTTAAAACGCTCCCTACAACTTGCTAAATCATTTAATGATAAAGATATAGAAGCTAAACTCATCAATATCGGTACAAATTATAAAAGATTAGGGCAGCTTGACTCTTCCTTGTATTACTATAAAGAAGCAATGATAGTCATAAAGGAGAATAATAATGATTACCGATTCATTGGAGCTTCCGTAAGTATTTCAAACCTATACATCAAACTTAAAAAGTATGGACTTGCTAAAGAATATGCTGAAAAGGCACTACAAAAAGCAGAAGCCTTAGAATATCCATTAGGCATTGCTCAAGTCTTTATTACGCTAGCAGAATTAGCAAAAGAAGAAAAAAATTATCGCCAAGCCATTTCCTATGCGGAGAAAAGTCTTTCGGTAAAACTTACGTATATTAATCAAGCTGCTTATGGCATCCTCAGGGAGTCACACGCTGAACTCAAAAACTATGATAAGGCGTATGATTATCTTTGGAAAGAAAAAATACTTCACGATAGTTTATTTACGGTGGAAAGTGAAGCCAAAATAAAAGAGTTAGAAATCATGCATGAGGTTCAGCAAAAAGAACAGGAAAACGAATTTTTAAAACTAGAACAGTTAGCGAATCACCAAACCATTCAAAATCGAAACTATCTATCTATCACCTTATTTTTAGGCTTATTATTAGTGGGGAGTTGGGGATTTTTGATTTATAAAGCCAATCTTCAAAAGAGAAAAGATAACCAATCTTTAAAATCTAAAAATAAGCAACTACAAGAACTCAATAAACTAAAGACACAGTTTTTTTCTAATATTTCACATGAGTTCAAAACCCCTTTGACCTTGATTATTAGTCCTTTAAAACAATTATTACGTCAAAAAAACATCACTACAGAACAACGATTTTTAGTCAAAACGGCAGAGCAAAATAGTACACAACTCTTAGAGTTAACCCAGCAACTACTAGAGTTAATGAAGCTAGATGTAGAACAAATCCATGTTCAATCCTCTACGGTCGATTTTACCAAAACGCTAAAGATGTTGTTTGCAAACTTTGAATCTTTGACCAAAACCAACCATATTGACTTCCATCTAAATTATACTCGCACCACTCCCCTATTTATAGAAACGGATGTGTATAAGTTGAAAACTATCCTTAAAAATCTACTATCCAATGCGATTAAATATACGGCTGAAAATGGTCAAATTGAGGTAAACGTCACAGAACAGAGTAATGATTTAAAAATCGAGGTACAAGATAATGGACAAGGGATTCACAGTTATGATCTTCCACATATCTTCAATCGTTTTTACCAAGCCAATCCAAAGAATAACTTAGGAGGAACAGGTATCGGTTTAGCCATTTGTAAAGAATACGCCACCATTTTAGGCGGTTCAATTCAGGTAAAAAGCGAATGGGGAAAAGGCAGCACTTTTACCGTAATCATTCCTAAAGTAGAAGTTCAACCACCTAATCACGTACTACAACAATCATTACCAATATTAACGCCAGATAAAATAATTACGCCTACAAAAACAAACCATTCTACCAGAATACTCATAGTCGAAGACAACCTAGATATGCAAAATTATATTCGATTTACACTCAATGATTATTATACAACCGTTGGCGTGTCAAATGGCAAACAAGCCTTAGAAAAGCTTAAACAACAGGATTTTGATTTAATCATCACCGATATGATGATGCCTGAAATGGATGGAATGGAATTTATTAATCAAGTAAAATCCACTCCAAAACTGAATAGTATTCCCTTAATTATGTTAAGTGCTGTCAGTGATAGTACAAAAAAGATCGATGCCCTCCGAATTGGTATTGATGACTATATCACAAAGCCTTTTGAAGCAGAGGAGTTACTCATTAGAATTGAACACTTACTTCAATTCTACCAAGAAAGAACGATCGTTCAATCAACGGAAATAGTGAAGAAAAGTATTGATAATAAGAAAGACGAAAGTATTAAAAAAGTAGTATCACATTCAGAAGGAGAGCAAGCATGGTTAAACAGCTTAGAAACAGTTTGTCTAAATAATTTAGATAGAACAGATTTCAATATGAAGCAATTAGCCTACGAGATGGCAATGAGTTACTCAAATCTTTGGCGAAAGACCAATAAAATAATTGGTATGACCCCAACGCAATATTTGCAAGAAATCCGTTTCCGAGAAGCTCAACGTATGTTAATCCATCAAGAAGTACACTCTGTAAAGCAATTAGCCTATAAAGTTGGGTATAAAGATGAAAAATACTTTTCTCGTAATTTTAAAAAGCGATTTGGGAAATATCCGAGTAAGTATTTGGAGTAGAAAAAGTATTTTTATTAAAAATCGCACAAAATAACACTCAGTAAAAATATTGTAACAGGATAGGTTACAAATAGTGATTAAGTCATATTGATTTATAAGGTTGATGGTGGGAAAGTTGGAGGAAACAGTTCAAGTAGAGAGTGATTTTAAACTATTAGAAGTGAAAGAAAGTCAATTTATTATAACCTTACCTAAAT
>CAYLSF010000383.1:0-6570 GCA_964385675.1 uncultured Saprospiraceae bacterium | reverse complement strand
AGATGGCCGAGAAAAGATATTGGTAGGTATCAATTTTAATAGTGAAGTCAAAACGGTTGATGATTGGAAATATGAGATATTACAATGATTCTACCCCCTAAAAAGTACATCATCTTTTTTGTTAATAGATTTTTGGATTAAAACGCTAGTTAAATTAGTCAAGGCTAAAAACAAAACGTTTATATATAAATCCATCAGAAATACCATTACAAACCGTACTAGAATCAAAAAACTATTACCTTCGTTTCTCTATAATTTTCATTTAATGCTTATCAATAAGGCACACTACAAAAACACCATTTTTGAAAATGAGCCTTTAATCGTGATTTTAGAGATATGTTTTATTTCTACATTAGCAATAATTTTCATTCAATTCCTTATACAATCAACTCAATTTGCTGCTCACACCTTACCCTTATCTCACCACTAACTTAACAACCTCACTACCCAAATCCGAAAAGACTTTGATAAAATATACACCTGAGACCAAATGCCGACTATCAAAAGTTTGCGAATTAGTATCTGATAAAAGTCCTGTTTCCATTAAACGCCCTTGTACATTATACAATTCATAGCGATTCCCTTGATTATAAAAAAGGGTAAATTGCCCTGTTGTTGGATTAGGTTGTATTTTCAATTTTAAATCATTTTGCACACACTCTACTGCAACTACTTTAGAATACTCAAATACCCCATCCATATCTACTTGTTTCAATCGGTAATAAGTTGTTTTATTATCTATATTCTTATCCCAAAAATGATAATTAGACATTTTAGTAGTCGTTCCCTTTCCGCCTACAAAACCAATTACCATCCAATCATCTTCAATTTGTTTTTCAATGTAAAACCCTTTATTATTCTCCTCAGAGACCGTTTCCCACATCAACTTGACTTGACCATTTTGGCAATGCCCTTTAAAATCCGTTAACTCGACGGGTAACACCCAATTCACATTATTAGAATTAAAAAAAGCAAAAGCAACGGCTGTTTTAGCGATATGTTCAATCGTAAATTCGCTCATATGAATGAGCTGAAAAGCATCATAATATCGCCGAAGCGTAGGGTAAGGATCATAGTCTCCCTCTCCAAACGGATAAAGATTTGCTTTCTTTTGAGCATCGGCGTAAAAAGCATTCGACATCGGGATATGACTATGCGGTCCGTGTACGGGTAATCCAGGAATTGGCTCTACCACAGCATCTTGATAGGACGGATGGTGTGTTGGATCCATTGGATAATTATCGCCTATACCTGTTAAATAGGTTTTGTTTTGCGGATTTGCCCCCAACTGTACATCAAAATTCAGTCGAGCATAGTCCAAATATTCGGGTTTCCCGAGCAAATAATAACCTTTTATAAAATTCCAACTATATGAAGAAGATTGTGCAAAACTCCCCCACCCTATCCATGGAATCACATCGGAACGGTAAGAACATCGGTAAATATTATTATCTGCTCGAACTATATCGTAATTATCTAACCCTGCTTCTATCACATTCACATAGCTCCAGAAATGAGTAGAATCAATTGGAAAATCTTTAGTAGTTGCATACGCCCAAGACGCTTTTTGTTGATGATGCTGAAAATAATTCCAGCCCCAATTCGGTTGATTTTGTAGCCAATACGTCTCAAATGCGGTATGATAAACAGCTTCTCCCGTTGATTTATATAACTCTGCTGCTGCCCAAGCTCGATCATCTATGTCTCCTAACGGATCGCCGTATGTACCGCCCCCCACATTGCCTTGATTGGTATAGCCATTCGTTGGAATCGGATTTGGATGCAATTGCAGGAAATCCCATGCTCGTTTTGCCCTAGCTAGACAAGTATCTGCAAAATCAGGTAAAAATGGTTTATACTGTCGATAAGCTTGTGCCATTGTTGCAGCAAAAAGAGCGGTTGAAAAAGTTGTTTTTTCAGCAATATAACGGGTGTCTGTATTCAAGGATGGCATCTTATCAGTGTAGTAGGTTGTCGTTACTTTATAATATACGCCACCGTCAGGAGCTTGCATTTGTAAAAGCCAATCCAATTCCACTTTTGCTTCGTCCAATAAGTCGGGGATACCATTATTACTTTCGGGAATATTTGTATCATTATCCCCAAATTTTTGTGGATACATTTCAAAAGCGGTAAACATATAGTTCAAGGCTACCGAAGCTGTCGGCACATAACGCCCATAATCTCCTGCGTCAAACCATCCGCCCGTCATATTTAGCACCGTTCCTACCGAATAATCTGTGCTAGCATCGTACAATGGGGAAGTCGTATGAGATACATCAATTTCTGCTGTTGTCGGGCAATGCCCTCTTACAAAATCATTTGCCGAATAAGGAGTATTGAGGCTTTCAGAATGTCGTTGATAATATAAGGCTTTTAGAACAGTAGAATACACGTCATCATAAACCGTATTTGAAATTTTAAAATCATAACTTCTACCCATGCCTGCCACATAAAGGTAATAATTTCCAACTGTTGTAAATGCCGAAAAATCACATTCATAGACTTTTTCGCCACTCAATCGAGTGTCTAAACCTCTAAACGTAGGTGTTCCAGAGAAGACTGTTGTATGCGTAGTCGCATCTCGTACTTCAAAAGTTGGAATATCTGTGTTTCCTATTTCTAAATGCCCTAACTCGCCCAAATAATTACCAATATAGGCGTATTTTAACCCATCTGTTTGATAGCCAATTTGATTGATTTTAACCGTTCCTGTAATTTTATCCGTATCATCAAAAGTAAACGTATATTGGAAAGGTGTGGTAAAATTGTTTTGAGATAAGTCTTGCACATTATTTACGGTAAGTGTATAAGACTCGCCATTTTTCATTTTTTTATCAAAACTCAAAAATAGCTCTTGCTCATAAACTGGAATAGAAAGCACGGAACGCTCAAAACTTTTCACAAAATAATGTTTGCCCACTTCCAAAGGTTGTTGAGGCGTTAAGAAATCTGCATCGGTGGTACTAGATAAAGAATATTGTGTAATATCCGTCACCAAAGTTGTATCATAACGGTGCATCACATCCAATTTCAAGACTTGATTAGAAATCATTGTTGTCGCATCTATCGCATTTTCTTCAGTGTCTTTTACCCAAATATCATCCACATAAATCGCATAACCCGTTCCGTTCACCGTTCTTCCAAAATATAAAATCTCTATACTTTCTAGCTGATAATCATTCGTTTTGAGTGCATCTAAAGGAATCGTTACTTTTTTATAATCCGTATCTAAAATCCCCCCTTGAATATAGGGTAAAATATCCACACCATGACTCGTATTCGGCCAACCATAAATAGACACCGCTGCCGAATGTCCTAATTCATCTGCTTTAATATAAAACTCTAATACATTGTAATTAGAAATATTAGCTCGCCAAGTGCCTTGACATTTCATACTAATCCCAGGCGAGTGCCATGGATCAGGGATTCCTTTAAAGCAGTATGTCCCTGTATTCGCCTCCATAGAATCTAACCCTCCATAAAAATAGGAACAGTTGCCTATATCCACATTTTCACCATCGAAAAGTAGTAAATCTTGGGCGGTTATAATTTGGGAAGATGTCATAAAAAATAAACTCCATAAGCTATTCCGAACTAAAAATTCAATATATTTTGTATTGTGTATTCCCCTTCTTTCTCTCATACCTAATTTATAAAAATTGAAAATCTGTGCTAATTTACTAAATCTATAATCCTTTTCGAGTCCCTATAGCTGTCAAGATAGGAGATCTAGGTAGTTATTCATCTTTTCTTATTCTCTTGTATAAATATTGGTAAGACTTTAGCACATCTATAACAATTGGATTTGAATACACTCATAAAGATCTTGAGCTTATTCTCTTTAAAATAACGATAGAGTCTAGTAAAACTAAAAGGAGTCATAATCAAAAAGGTAATAATAGTTTGGGGCGTTTAGGGCAGTGTAGGTAGGGCATTCTTAATAGCTGACCTAAAGCCACTCTAAACAAGTGACTTTAGGTTATTTCAATTTATAATGCTAGCGTTTTATAAAGCGTTTTGTGATTATCCCACCATTTTCTCTTGTAATCTGTAAAATGTATTGTCCTACTGCTAATTCCTTAGTCATCAGTTGATATTCCTTATTTAATATTTGAAACTGTTGTATGAGTTGTCCTACTGTATTATAGATTTTGGCTTGTCCTTGTCCATTTTCAATAATAAGGTAATCTCTGAATGGATTAGGATAAATTTTTATACGCTCAATAAATGAAGTAGATGTAGAAACACTAATTACCGTAAAGATATTAGATAGGGTTGTACACCCATTAATATCAACGACCTGTACTGTATAATCACCATTTTGAGTTACTACTAATGTTTGCCCGGTTGCCCCTACAATTATATTTCCATCCAAAAACCATTGATAACTACTAGCACTAGAAGCTGTTAAAGTATCGACTTGCTGAGTAATAGTAGGTATAGTTACTGAATTAACGGTTATTATTACATTATCTGTATTCGTACAGCCATTTGCATCGGTGACGGTAACCGTATAAGTTGTCGTCATTGTAGGCATTACGGCAATAGAAGCGGTATTCTGTCCATTACTCCACGTATAACTATTCCCACCTGTTGCTACTAGACTTGCTGTTGTACCTTCACAAATAGTCTGATCTGCTCCTGCATTTGCTGTTGGCAAGGGATTAACCGTAATCGTTTGTGTTTGTGTAAATTCACAAATCAAATTATTTCTAATCGTCAAAGAAGTATTATACGTGCCTGGTGCTGTAAATACATGATAGATGCTGTCTTTGTTCGTATAGTCAGTCGTACCATCTCCATCTACGTCCCACATATATAAGGCATCTGTATTAACGTTTGTGGATAAATCCGTCAATAGCATTGTATCTCCAATACAACTATTTTGAGTATTGAAGGCAACGACTGCTGTATCACAATTAATGGTAATGGTATCCATTTGAGTAATACCCCAGTTTCCATTTTCGTCTTGTGCTCGAATAAAGAGATAGTGATCGCCTAAAGAAAGAGAAGAAACATCCACTACAAAATCCATATCTATTGTAGGATTAGCAGGATTGACATTAACAATTGTATTTTGTCCAATACCAGCATCTATATCAATAGCGTATTCGATAGCCGTAATGTTAGCGGCTTGTGTATTGGTAATATTTGGTTTGTAAAAAGTCCGCATTTGTACCAATCCCCAGATTCCATTTTCATCTTGTGTCCTAACAAAAATAGAATGAAGCCCCTCACTCAAAGACGCTGTATTCACCGTAAAATTCAAATCAACTACATCACTAGGAGTGGGAATTGCAATACTTGTACCGTTCCCAAAACCAGGGTCAGTATTAATAAAATACTCCGCATGAGTGATATTCTGCCCCAATACGCTCAATGGTAAAAGCCAACACAAATAAATGATTATATTTTTCATAATGCTTGTATGATTATGTTAATGATTTGAATTAGTTGTTGTCGCTTTTACATTGACATTCATCTGATTGATATTTGTACCATAGCTAGTCGTAATACGAAAAATACGTCCTAGATTAGGCAAACCCGATAGCACATAAGGATCACTACCACCAAAAGGGCCGCAATCTACACCTCCTAACCCTGCTCCCTTAGCAGGAGAGGTTATACTGAGTTGATATTGTGCATCGCTACCTATTCCGCCCACAAAAAGACTAGCCGCAGTAGCGGCAATATTTCCACTACTGTTAGTCGTAAGATTAGAAGGAATACTCCCTACAAATACATTATTATCAAATTGATTATTAGCAGCTAATGTCGCAGCAGTACCAAGAATACTTCCAGTAATGATATTATTATTAAAAATACAGTTTTTAGTAAACTGCCCTATATTAGAACTTACTTGTGGTACTCCTATCAGATTATTAATAATAAGACAGTTAACAGCAGGAGAGCCATTAAATTGAAATGAATTGGTTACAATACTATTACGAAGCAAAAAATTACTTTTAATTGATTGACTAGATAAGCTAGTAACATGACATTGTATAATAGAACAATTATTACCTCCGAAACCCGCTTGAGTTACAGTACTGATACTATTAATTTTACATCTTTCAAAAGTGATATTATCTGCAGTTAAAACTACCTGAAATATACTAAGCCCTATAAATTTTGAACCATCTGGGTTTCCTGTGGTCGTACTGAAATTTATAGTCCCTACTGAACTAAGCTCAAGGCTAGTATAAGTTGAGTCTTGCTCATCTAGAAAATAGCCTTTCCCTATAAAAGTAAGTTGTTTAGTTAAGGGAGCAAGGCTATTAATAATAGTGCCTTCCACATAAATCGTATCACCAGCATTAGCACTGTCTATAGCAGTTTGTAGGTTTGTATAATCTGCATCTGCAATCGGATTAGGATTGACCCGGATAAGATTTTGTGCATAAATTGTATAGGTAAAGCACAAACAAAATAAAATAGAAAAAAATGTTTTCATGATGAGTTAATTTATTTTAAAAAATTATTTTGGACACAAAGGCTTATTTTTTACTTACTTGAAAATCACAGAAAAACTAAACTTATTTTACTGATTATTAATTATTTAGAGTG
>CAYLSF010000382.1:0-6571 GCA_964385675.1 uncultured Saprospiraceae bacterium | reverse complement strand
TAAGAACGGATGATAAATTAGATGGAAAAAAATTAAAATCATTTTTTAAAGCAGCACAGCAAGCGAATTAAAGATTTGATTCGTTCTATAATGTTATTTTGAAATAAAGGGTTTTTATTTGGTTTGTTAAAATATTTTAACGTATTAATTGGCTATGACAAAATTAAATTTTATTAGTAATTCGGTTAATTGGTGAGAAGTCACGTTAAATTACTGAATAGCTACGTTGGTGTAAATGGGGTTTAAAGTTTTGAAATAGTGTTGCATCTTTGAGTCATCAATCAACAACAACAAACAAGACTTGATTGTACAAGACACAATGTTTAACCAATTTTATTCAACCATTTTAACTAGACTTTTACTATGAAAAAGTACACCTTAATTTTAGCATTAGCCATTTTTTCAGCAGGAATCTTAAACGCTCAATCTTCTAACGACGGTACTGTATCTGTTGAAAATGCTGTTCAAACAATTAACTTATTACCATTATCTTATGCTTATGAAGGAAAAATTAATGATAACTCTACTTATTACTTATTAGGTGGAGTTGGATTTGATGCTACTGCAGAGGATGCAGATGGCGGCTTTGAAATTAATACCTACTTGAATCCTAAATTAAAAGCACAATATCGTTCTTACTACAACTTAGATTCAAGAGCAGCAAAAGGTAAAAGAACGGAAATGAATACAGGAAATTACTGGGGTGGTTTATTGAATGTAGAATTTCCACCTATTGCTGGTGATCAAGATTTATCTGATGAGTATTCAGTAGTTGTCGCACCGATGTGGGGATTACAGCGTAATACAAGTGGTCGTTTCTCATTCAATTTAAATTTAGGTTACGGATTAAAAGTGACATCTGATGATGTGGGAGGAGCACTTGTAGCAAATATGACTTTAGGGTTTGTATTGAGTTCAAAATAGATTTCATACTTATAAATAGATAAAAAGAACCGTCTAAGTTAAAATAGCTTAGGCGGTTTTTTATATTTAATTCACAAACTTTCAATAATTATTGAAAGTTTTGAAACAAAGATTTTTTCAAGTCGTATTACCATTTAAAACGACGCTATGAAAAAAATAATCATTCCTGGTGGTTCTGGCTTTTTAGGACAATACTTGGCTACTTATTTTCAAGATTTAGGATATGAAATCTTTATATTAAGTCGAAAATGGAAGCCCTCTAAAGGAAATATTCACTATGCCGTTTGGGATGGTAAAACATTAGAAGAAGCTTGGACATCTACTTTTGAAGGAGCAAAAGCGGTGATTAATTTAGCAGGACGTTCCGTAGATTGTCGATATACAGTTGCTAATAAAAAAGAAATTTTGGAATCCCGTACTCAATCTACTAAAGTGATTGGTGATGCTATTTTAAATTGTAAAATTCCTCCAAAAACGTGGTTAAATTCTAGTACTGCTACGATTTACCGATATTCAGAAGATAAAGAAATGACGGAAACAGATGGAGAAATTGGTGAAGGCTTTTCAGTAGGCGTTGCTAAAGCATGGGAAACTATGTTTCATTCTATTAATACGCCTAATACCAGAAAAGTAACAATGCGTGTTTCCATTGTTTTAGGAAAAGGCGGCGGAGCTATGACACCTATTTTAAATTTGACTCGATTTGGTTTAGGTGGTCAACAAGGTCATGGCAATCAGTTTATTAGTTGGATTCATTTGGAAGATTTTGGACGAGCGGTCGATTGGTTTTTAAATAACAAAGCTGCCAACGGTATTTATAATGTGGTCAGCCCCAAGCCAATTTTGAATAAGCACTTTATGGCATTATTACGAAAAGTCATCAAAATGCCAATAGGCTTACCTGCCACTAAATGGATGATTGAAATCGGTGCTTTTTTTATGCGTACAGAGTCTGAATTGGTTTTAAAAAGCCGACAAGTTGTCCCAGAACGGTTATTGAAGGAGGGATTTACATTTAAATATACAGATTTGAAAACTACTTTTGAAAGTATAGTGTGATTGTGTCTCCCGAACCCTTTCGGGATCGCTAATTGTATGATTGTAACGCCTTCGGCTGATTGTTAAAATTGTTAAAATTGTTAAGAATTGAGCAACTTCGTTGCGACAATCAGCGATCCCGAAAGGGTTCGGGAGACACAATCAATCAACCAATAAACCATTTCATTTGTTAACTTTACAGTGTCAAGAGGACACTTAAACAGATGAATATGGATTTTATAGAAAAACTAACACAACAACTCAAGCAGCCATTACCAGGGCATCAAGCTCAATTGAAAATGGCACATTTTGGACGAAAAACGGTTTTAAAAGATATTGAGATTCCAAAAGATGTAAAGGTGGCTAGTACACTGACTTTGCTTGTACCTAGAGAAGGAGAATGGTACATAGCTTTGATGCAACGGGTTGTAATGAAAGGAGATAAGCATAGTGGACAAATTAGCTTCCCTGGTGGTAGGGTAGAGGAAAGTGATCCGTCTTTAGAGTATGCTGCATTAAGAGAAACAGAAGAGGAGATTGGTGTTCCAATAGCATCTATTCATCCTATTGGTAGAATGACGCAAATGTTTATTCCTGTGAGCAATTTTGTGGTACACCCCTTTATTGGATATGTTGATGATATTCCAAATTATATTCCTGATGGCAAAGAAGTTCAGCAAGTCATTGAAATGCCACTGAAAGGGTTTTTAGCAGAGGATGCTATAAAATATACGGAGCTAAAAATGCCAAATGGTTATCTCCTAAAAGAAGTGCCTTATTTTGATGCAAAAGGGCATGTCGTTTGGGGAGCTACGGCAATGATGCTTAGTGAATTTCGAGAAATTTTAAAATCTATAAATTAATAGTGAAGAACAGTCCCGATAGAAATCTAGAGTAGAGACTATGGTTAAAAATGAATCATGAACTATTTAAGGATTTAAATTCATCTCTGTTCTCTATTCTCATTTCTCTGTTCTACAATATTTATTAATCAAAAAAATGCCATAAATTATGAAACCATTACAGATCGTACTATTAGCTGCATTTTGTAGTTTTTATGCTTGTGCACCTGCTCAAAAGGTACAAGATAAAAAGATGAAACCAGAAGAAACTGAAGTTTGGGAGCCTGAACCTCAACCCGTTACACCTGGTTATACCAACAATCAAGCTCCATCTGATGCTATCGTTTTATTTGACGGAAAAGACCTTTCTAATTTTACAAATATGAAAGGTGCAGCAGCCGAATGGACTGTGACAGAGGGTTTAATGACCGTAAAACCGGGAACAGGAGCGATTAAGACTAAACAAGGATTTGGAGATGTACAATTACATTTAGAGTGGAAAACGCCCGTAGATACCACAGGACTCGTTGGTCAGCAACGAGGCAATAGTGGTGTGTTTTTAATGGAGCAATATGAGGTTCAAATTTTGGATTCTTATAAAAATAGAACCTATAGTAATGGTCAGGCGGCTAGTGTTTATAAGCAACATATTCCTTTAGTGAATGCGTGTAAAGCGCCTGGAGAGTGGCAAACGTATGATATTATTTTTACTGCTCCTAGATTTAACGAAGATGGTACTGTAAAATCACCTGCTTATTTCACCGTTATCCAAAATGGTATATTGGTACAAAATCATGTAGAGTTGACTGGCCCGACAGAATATATTGGAATCCCAAAGTATAAAAAGCATGCGGATAAGCTATCTATCGTCTTACAGGATCATGGAAATTATATCAGCTATCGAAATATTTGGTTACGTGAACTATAAAGAGAACTATCGACTTTTGGCAAATTCGAAAGTCGATAGTCGAAAGTCCAATGAAAAATGCTCAAATTGAAAGAAAAGCCGACGTTGCCTGAATTACAATCCTATGTTAAAGCAGTATGTACAGAAAGAGGATGGGATAAAAATAATCACTTAGAGCTATTTCTCTTGTTTTCAGAAGAAGTAGGGGAATTAGCCAAAGCAATTCGGAATCATACTAAACTGTATCAAGAGGAAGGTAAGACTTTTGATAAATCAGAACTAGAAGGAGAATTTGCAGATGTGTTCAGTTATTTGCTGGATTTAGCCAATTATTTTGAAATCGACTTAGAAAAAGCTTTTCGAGATAAAGAGCAAGTAAATGCAGCAAGAACATGGAAGTAACTTTTGAATAAAAACACATAGGCACAGTAGAACACACTAGAGATTATTATCAATCTATGTATCCTATTGTGCCTATGTGTTTAATCAATTGTCTCTATTTCGTAATGACGAGTGGTTTCGTTAAAATCCGATTATCAATAACAAATCGAATCCAATAAACCCCACTTGGATAATTAGAAACATCTAAATTATGCTCAAAATTAGCCGTTTGACCTTCATTTCTTTTTAGTAGAACTTGTCCTAAACTATTCATCACCACTACTTGCAAATCAGTAGGTTGTTTTAATTGCAACTGAATAGTTGTTTGATAGTCCGTAGGATTTGGATAAATACCCAAGGAATTAATAATCGCTAATTCATCTGTAGAAACCCAATCGCCAATCGTAACAGAAGTCGTATCAGAACAGTTGTTAGCATCTGTAACCGTTACCCCATAATTTCCTTGAACCAATCCTGTTGCGGTATCGGATATTTGACTATTATCCCAAAGATAAGTGTAAGGAGGTGTACCACCTGTTACCATTACAGAAACTGAACCATTCGCTAATCCAGCAGAATCATGTGCTACTACATTACCTGTAAGCATTAAGGCAGTAGGTTCATTTACAGTTAAGCCTGTAAAAGTATTAGAACAATTATCTTGATTAGTTACGGTCACATCATAACTACCCGCAGTTAAACCTGTGATGTTTTGAGTAGTTGCATTATTACTCCATAGATAGCTAAAAGTCGTTCCCCCTGATGGTATAATGTCAATTTTTCCATCTGCACTTCCAAAACACAAAGTACCTGTTGGTACAGAAGTAATAGAAATAGCTATGGGTTCTTCTACTACAATATTCAATAAAGAATCGGTACAACCATCTTGATTGGTTACCGTAACGCTATAAGTCCCTGCCATTAAACCACTTGGATCTTCCATCATGCTACCATTACTCCATATGTAAGTGTAAGAAGTTCCGCCTCCAGGTGTAATATCAATCATTCCATCCATACCTCCATTACAAGTTACACTATCTACATTAACTAAAGTAGTGGTAACAGGAGCAGGTTCTGTAATCATAATATTATTGATGGTATCGGTACATCCTCCTTCGTTGGTAACAGTAACATTATAAGTCCCCGGTATTAAACCCGATACGTTTTGAGTTGTAGCCATATTACTCCACATATAAGTGAAAGATGTTCCACCTGTCGTACTGGTACTAATCATACCATCATTCGCTCCACTACAGGAGACATTAGTCGGAGTCACTGTAGTTGCTGGATTTGGTGCTACATTTATAGTGATTCCTACCCTATCTCTTTCACAGCCTTTTGCTGTGATATGCCAATCATAAAACCAATAAAAATAATTTGGGTCAAATGAATTTCCTGTGATGGATATTACATCCGCTACTTCATACGGATACATTGCCCCAGATGTATTACGATATAAGCCTCCTGTAGTAGTCCCGCCTCCATCTATTGTATAAGTACCTGGCGTTAAACTAATATTAACAGGAAGCATTGTTTTTCCTGTACTGTTTACAGCAAAAGAATGTGTTTGTAATAAAGTAGTATGTGTATCATCATAAATATTGAACACTACATTTCCCGCTCCATTTGGATAGACGGCTAACGAATCAATCACTAAATCGGTAAAAGTTTGAAAGGTCATATATTCATTACCCAGAAGAGTTAAATTTCCTCCACTACCTATTGTATTATTTTGTGGACCGACTTGCTCTATTTTATAAGATTGAGCTTCCAAATAATAAGAACTACTGTTACTTAATGCACCAGTAAATAGTGTATCGCCTGTAGCAATTATATTACCTCCAGAAGCAGCATCATACCAAGTATTGATTGTGATAGGATCAGGAGTAGTAATCGGTTGAGTTACAATAAATGTAGATTCGCCATCACATAATTCTGTATCATTTGCTGAGGCAGTAGGGGGTTGTGCATTGAAAAGCTGAGCATTTTGAATGGAAATAGTGTCGTTACTAAGATCTTGATCGCCTGGTAAAACAGTAAAAGCACTTATATTAAAAGTTGCTCCTGATAATGTGTTGATTGGACCAAATAAAATAGTATCAATACCACCTGTTGGTAAATTCCCACTGTAGGGTAAGAAGAGAGGAAGTGTAAAACCACCTAGCGTAACGCTACCTCCTACAGTCATAGTCGTGATAGTATTGGTTCCTTGATTTCCAAACACAATTTGGATATAAGAACTATCACTACCACAAGGTGATGGAGGAGGAGAGGAAATCTCAATCATATAAGCATCATCAGCTAATAAACTATTTTGTATTATGGAAGTGTTATAGGTGTCACCAAGTGGGGGTGATTTACATTCCTCTTCAATTATTTTACCAAAAGTAATATGGATAAAACTAAAATATAAAATAGGTAATAACAAGTAACTGAGTTTTTTCATGAAACTTTATTTAGAATATTGATAATGTGAATT
>CAYLSF010000381.1:0-6604 GCA_964385675.1 uncultured Saprospiraceae bacterium | reverse complement strand
CTCATGCTTCCAATCATCTACAGTTTTTAAATCACTACTAAAATTAATTCCAATTAGGATTTTCTCTCGGTCATCAGCATAGTATTTTTCGGCATACCCTTTATTCTTTATTTGGTTTAAAGCAACTTGTCCATTTTCATCTAACTTAAACTCCAATACGTAAATATATTTCGTCGTTTTTACTACTGCATCTAATCGTCCGTCATTTGTGTTGACTTCACTATCAATATATTCTCCTAAGTAAAAGAACACTAAATAAATCAAACTATGGTAGTAAAACTCGCCTAATTTCTCTTGTGAGTTATCTTTTATCTTAAATATTTGATTTGGAATATTCTTAAAAATACTTTTGACTAATCGTATTAAGTGTTCTAACTTTTTCTCTTCAAATGCTTTTCTCAAATGTATCACAGTCGGAGTTGAATAGGAAGCATCTGTTTTTCCGAGAAATCCAATGATATTCTGTAACAAAGAAGCACGGACTTCTAGATTGGGATAATTCAAAGTATATAAGCCATTTGGATTTTTTTTCTTAATCGTTAAATAGCCAGTTTGAAACAATAATGGTATGAGTTCTAAATTTTTGATACTGTATGAGGAAAAGGTTACTTCGCCTACTTCCAAGTTTTCTAATTTCACCATCCGCTGGTTTTCCATTAGCTTTAGTAGAAAAGTTGGCGTACCTGTTTCAAACCAAAAATTCTTGAAATCCCCAAAATCAAAATAAGATAATATTGAATAGGGATTATATAAAAAGGTCTTTCCATTCCAACTATAACCATTATACCAATGACGTATTTTAGCTTTTAACTCTTCTGGAGTCCAGTCATTCTCTTCTGCTAATTCTTTAATTTCTTCTTTGAAGTTGTTCTCTAGTTCTTCTTGAGTAATTCCTGTTAGTCTTGTATAACGCCTATGAAGTGTAATATCCGTTAGGTTATTGAGTTCAGAGAAAATACTCACCTTACTGAACTTTGAAATTCCTGTAATCATCATAAACTCAATATATGGATCACAGTCTTTGATGACAGAATAAAATGATTTTAAAAGCGTCCTATTTTTCTCAGCCGTTTCAACCTCTTTCCCTAGATAGTCTATAATGGGTTTATCGTATTCATCAATTAGTAGAATGACTTTACCGTTTTGTTTTGCAACTTCTTTTATTAATTCTTTGAATTTAGATGGGTAGTCTAATGCTTTCAAATGTAAACTATAATCATCCGCTAAATTATCTAATGTTTGATTAATTGCTTTTTCTAATCCTATTACTCTATGTCCCATTCCGCTAAAGCCAATATGAATAGCCGGATGTTTTTTTGACCAATCCCATTTATCTTCTATCCATAGTCCTTTGAATAATTCTTTTCTGCCTTCATAAATAGATTTGATTGTGGATAGCATTAAAGACTTTCCAAATCGTCTTGGGCGAGCATAGAAGTAATATTTACCTCGTAGAAGATTATAAATCTCTTGTGTTTTATCTATATACAAAAGATTTCGTTCTATGATTTCACTAAATGTCTGTACGCCTAACGGATAATCTTTCATGCTTTTTTGTATAGAAATACGTCTTTAAAATACAGTTGATCAATCTTATCAACTACAATAGGAATTATACAAATATACCTTTTTTATCCTCAAATTAAGGAGAAAACTAAACGTAATTTCCCTCTGTAAGGAAGACCCAAAGGGAATACAAACCTAAAGCAATACCTAAAACGAACTTAAACCTAAGTTTAAAATAGATTGACAGGTATAGCAAGGGGCTAGAAGTTGTTCTTAGCCCCTGAATTTGAAATAACCGTCATTTTCAATTATTTGATAATAAGGAATTGGCAAATGCTTGGAAATCAACGACGGGCGTATCAAAATGAAAGGTCATTTTTTTATCAAATTGCTTATCTCCAAAAGTGCCTTTGACGTGCATAAGCACAGTACCGCCGTGTGTAGTAGATAGTTTTCCAGAAAACTTGGCATACGTAACATTGACAACATTAGTTGGACCATTTTCGACTATCCATTTAGCTGCACTCAAAGTACCTACACCTATTATTTTTCCACCTTCTAAGATATAATTTGCTGCATCCATTGTTCCGATAGCAATTGTTTTTGAGCTAATTAAACCGCTGACTCTTGGATCGGCTTCTAATGGGACATTATCTCCAATATAGTGAATGCCTCGTACCGTTTCCTGAGTAGCATAAAGGACACCTTTTGCCGTTTCTTTGGAGGCTTCTAGTGTGCCAATAGCGGTATAATTTCCAGCAACAATGGCAGATTGCTCCGTTAAATAAGGGGCAGCTTCTATACCTCTAGCCGCCTGTTCAAAAACATTTCCAGACTCTATCCATTTTTTCTTAGCAGTAATATTGGCTTCTGCTTTTTTTATATTTCGATAACAAGCATCTATATTACCCTGTATTTTATTGACTTCGTTTTTAGCAGCTGTTACCGCTGCTTTTGCTTTTCTTAGATTGGCAAGATCCCGATCTCTTTCTGCTTGTACAATTCCTTTCTGCCGTTTAATTTCAACCTCTAAACTTTCCACTTTTTCTTTTTCTCGCGTAATTATATTTTGAGCTTTGGTAATGTCATTTTGTGTTTGCTTTGTCGCTTTATCTATCTCCGCAGAAGCGTGTTTAGTGAAGTCTGCCAGAAAATTTTGTTGCATTGTTGCTGCTACATAAAAACTGCCTCCATCTTTAATCCGACTCCCCGTTACTTCTAAATCTGCTTGAAAAGCATTAAAGATTTTTCCACTCATATACAAATCAAAGCCTTTATCATTGATGAGTAAATCGGTTTCTCTAGTCAAACCTAACAAAGTTGCAGCACCATTAATCGCTACCTTTGAGTCTGTACCGATTTTGGCTACAATCTGAACAGATGGATTTTCTTTACCCCTCACACCTTTCAATTCAAAAAATGGATAGTGTGAAATTTTATCAATCTCTGCATAGGCATCAATTCCACTGGTATAACCTACTGCTACATCTAGTTCTGCCCGCTTATCAGCAATAGAGGTTGTGCCTTTCACATGAATACCACCATCATAGGAGATCTTATTAATCACCATCGGACGAGGGACAATCGTTAGACGAGCATCTTTCATAGAGATATTAAGAATAGTATTTTTAATCTCCGTAGGGATATTATTCATAACCTGTCGGCTACAGTAATTTTCTAAAATACTTTTTAAATCTATTTCACTAAACTTAGCATCAATTGCACTTTCTGTTGGGTTATTTGAATTTATCAAAAGCATTAAGCTGCCTTCAAATGTATTGACTTTTAGTTCTCCTGCAATCCCTAATTCTGGTAATGGAATGGGCGTTGCTTTAAAACTTACCCCAAATTTCATCCACAAATTACCAATAGCCAATCCCTTTGCACCAAATGGCTCGTTCCACATTTCTGTTACACTACCTTCTACAAATAGTGCTTGATCCATAACATCAATACCTACCGTTGCTTCAAATATCAAAATATCTTTGTCTATTTTGACCTCCATCGCACCCCCCATAGAAAACGTTGCCGTTGCGGGTTTTACATAGAAAGAAATACGCTTAAATGTGGCAATATCACCGATAGGAATTGACGTATTTAAAGAGGCTTCTAACATTAAATCGGGCATTCGATTACTGATGACTGCACGAAGCATAATGTTTTCTAGCTTTAGCAAGTCATATAGCCCAACTGCACGCAGATTATAAGCCGCAATAAAATTGAGACCACGACCGATTTCACTAGTGCCTCCGATACGTTCAAAAACATCCATATTAGCCTTTCTATCAGCATCAGATGCTAAAATCAACCCAAAATTTGTAAGTCCAAAGTCATCCAAAATTTTTAATTCGGGGGCAAGTGCCACCATTTTAAAATCAGGAGAAGGAGCAATACCAACTAAAAATCGTAATCTCTTACCTTTCTTATCTTTGGGTAATATTTTACATTCTATGTCTCCTACGGAAACACCACCTATAGAGGAACTTCCTATAGCTTCAAATCTTTGAGTCGTAGGAAATACATTAAAAGTAGCATCATTTATGGATACATTAATGATATTATCGGGCATTGGTAAATCGCCAAAGCTTCCAGCTATAGATTTAATCAAAGCGATTACTTGCACTTTTTTTAAACTCCCTTGAAATTGCCAATCACTTTTGGCACTCGACAACGTACCTGATGCTTCTAAAATCGTACTTCCAATGGTACTTTGACCACTAAGGGTCATTTGGGCTGATTTTGAACCAGTTGGATTAGAGATAGCAAATGTACCAGTGATATTATCTAATGAAAAACTACCTGCTTTAAAGATACGCCACCCTTTATTGGAACTGATTGTCAAGGAAAGTTCAGAAGGTTTTTGACTATTTTCATCAAATGTCATGCTGATATTATTTATTACAATATTGGACTGTAATGCCTCGGGTATCCAGTTTTTAAGGTTTTTGACTATTTTCATCAAATGTCATGCTGATATTATTTATTACAATATTGGACTGTAATGCCTCGGGTATCCAGTTTTTAAGGTTTTTACCAGCCGTAAAACGCTTAAATGCCTTCTTTTTGACCGTACCTGCTGCTTTGAAAGTACCTACTATGGATAAGATTTTTTTACTTGTTGTAAATGTACTGGTGAGGGTAATAGATTCTCCATAAATAACCCCTTCACCTGTTAATGTAATTTCACTATCTGATTTATCAATGTTGAAGTCATTCAAGCGAATTTTTTTCTTGTTATAAATAGTTTCGAGTGCAGATTTCAACTTTTGTACGAGTTCTTCATCAGTATCAACCTTTTTGTTCTTTTTTGAAAAATTAAACAAGGGGGGAAGCTGCATATCCCAGTGTACTGTTTGAAGTGTATTTAATACGGGGGCCGATGGAGGAACTTCTCCTAAGGCTTGAAAAGCAATAAACGTGATAAATAGGTAAATGGAAAAAGTTTTCATTCAATTTGTTTTTAGTGATGGAATTAAATTTTGATTACTCAATATACTAAATTTTGTTCTAGATTTTTACTAAATATCTGTACGCCTAATGCACTATCGTTCATGCTATGTAGGGAACTAAACGTAATTTCTGCTTACAATAAGACTACAAGAGAAGGTAAGAATCTAAGCAATATTCGACTTACAAAACCTTCAAGTTTAATCCTATATTTCCCCATAGGACTAGAGTTTCACTAAAAATAATTGATTTTAAATTTTAGTCGTGCTGCAACCCTGTTGATAAGAATTAATCTTTAAGGAAATTTTTATTTCAAAAAAAAATTATCATCATGTTAAAAAGTAGTACGGCTAGCGAAAGAATTGAGTCTTTAGATTCGCTACGAGGATTTGCCCTTTTGGGGATTATATTGGCTAATATTCCTTTTTCTGGCGAATTGATTGTTTCAAGTCCTTTCAATGCATATTTTGATTTTTTTCACAATCAGTTTATCGCTCATAAATTTCTAGCCATTTTTTCAATTCTATTTGGGGTTGGTTTTTATCTACAGTTTAAAAGATTCAGTGCCAAACAGCTAAATTTCTCTTTTAACCGATATTTCATAATCAGAATGTTATTGCTGTTTATTATTGGGTGTTTTCATGCGTATTTACTGTGGCTAGGAGATATTATTCGAGCGTATGCTTTAGGAGGTATATTGCTGTTGCTCGTTAGAAATTGGTCTGATAAGGGGTTGTTGATGTTAAGCATAGTCTTTGCAGTCCTATTGACGGGTGTCATGTTTATTTTGATTGATGGGTTTGATTGGCAGACTTATACTTATCCTACTTCTTTTTATGAAGAACATAAGACCACCAATTCTTATCTAAGGTATCTTTATATTAATTTCACCATGGATTCATGGGTGAATTTTGTTTCTGATATGCCCGTTACGATATTTTATACTTTTGGGAGTATGTTGCTTGGTTTTATTTTGGGAAGGGTAGGATTCTTTGATAATCTTGATGTTCAGAAAAGACTGTCGAAGCGATTTATACTTTGGGGCGTTATTCTAGGGCTGCCTCTTAATTACGTTTTCTACCTATTGATTAGTGGTACAATTCAGTTGGACTTAACTCTTATATGGCTACCTTTTGTGTTGGCGGCAGGTATGCTTATCCAAGCACTAATGTATATCTCCTTGTTTTTGAAATTATACCATTCGAAGTTCAGCAATATAGTTTCTGTTTTTAATCGAATTGGAAGAATGGCTCTATCCAACTATGTATTACAATCTGTCTTTTTACTAGTTGTGTTTTTCCATGCTTCTAATCTTTTTCAACTGTATGGACGGTTAAGTTGTGGAGAAACCTACCTAGTTGCCATTGTCTTATTTATGATTCAGGTAGGATTGAGTGCGATATGGCTTGTGAAGTTTAAACAAGGTCCATTAGAATGGATTTGGAAAAAAATTGCCTATAGCTTTAACAGGTACGATAATCGACTTTCGACCAACGATATTCGATTATTTAATGAAAAACAAAATTTATAACATATTAATATTTAGGTATTATTTGATTTTGAAATTTGTTCGAAAGTCGAAAGTCGATTGCCGTAAAGAACTGTGAAAAAGAAGCGTTACAAAAACAGGCAATAGAAGCGTGACATTTTT
>CAYLSF010000380.1:0-6610 GCA_964385675.1 uncultured Saprospiraceae bacterium | reverse complement strand
ATGTCTTTTTGTATCAAAAAGTGTTAACTACTTTTTAGTTGTTTTGATTCATCTCCTTTTTTTGCAATCTGTTTATTAATTGCTCCAGATTAATTTTGATCCCACCATACTTTATCAAAGATAGTTAAGTTAGGTGTGTTTGGATTAAACGCGATTTCATCGCTTCCATAAGGGAAACGTGTAGGTATAGCTAATCCATTATTCGGTATTAATACAGGTAAACCCGTTCGCCTCCAATCATTATACGGTTCCATAGTAGCGTATAATGCCACTCCTTTTTGTAAAATTATATCTTCTAACGTAAGATTACCAACCCCAGGATCATTTGCTGCTAAAAATTCGGTAGCTCCTCCCGTACCAAAAAAGTCAAACGCAGCGTTTACACCAGCAGTCCATGCAGCATGAATATCAGCGGTAGCACCTCCAGACATCATTAACGCTTCTGCTTCTAAGAATTTTAGTTCTCTAAACGTAATTAACGGTTCATTGTACTCTGCTGTAAAAAAAGGATGATCGGGCGTGAAAGGCTCGTCTAAAATACCCAAACGAGAAGTATCCTGAGTCATCATCATTTGATTACGCATTGTTGGATGAAACTCAATATCCCCTGTACGATCTCTATTAAAAATAAACCAAGGTGCTGCAGATGTACTACCTCCAGGAAATTGAAGTGTCATATCTTCACTCGCATCTGAAAAAGATAATGCTGCTGAGGCTAATGCTCTTCCATAATTTGCATTATCTACCAATCCCAAGTGTAAATATCCTCTAGCTTTAATTCCATAGGCAGCTTTAATCCAAGCAGTAATTAGATCGTTATAGCTTCCACCATTATCATTAATAATATGATTATAGAAATAAAGATCATCATTGTTTATTGGTAATCCTCCGTCATCAGAACCTAATTTAATAATAGCGTCGTCCAATAGTGTGAAAATAATATTGTATAAAGATTCTTGTGAATCAAAAGTTGCAAAATTATCGCCAATATTATCTATTCCATTTAAGGCATTACTAAAAGGAATATCTCCCCATACGTCAGTGGCATTCATTAAATGGAAAGCCGTTAAAATATTAGCCACTCCCTCATAATGATTATATCTTCCTTCTGCCGCTTTTGCTTTCAATATTTTAGTTTCATTCAAAATATTTACATAAGTATTTATCCAAGCATTATTAAATGTAGAAGGTGTAAACGTTCCATAACTATTCAAAGAAGACCATGAGCGAGCAACACCCTGCCCGTGTTGTACTAAAATTGAAGAATATCTAGAAAATTCTCCTCCATAAATTTGAGCTATCTCCACTTGTATTGCAGGTAACAATACCGTCACAGGAATATCGATAGGACGATTTGGATTCTCATTAGTATCTCCAAAATAATTTTCACAAGTACTAAATACTAATATAGAAATAATTGAATTTATAATTAATATTTTACGAAACATGAGCTTAAATTTTGAAATAATATATTGGTAGATATTAAATTTTATAGTGTGTACTAATAGTAGATTCCTATGCTCTTACAATTAAAAAGGCTATCTAGCCGAAGCTAAATAGCCTTTTAATTGTTATGAAGTTAAAGTAGAATTAACTAAAATAGCAGAGAAAAAATTAAATTCTGCTAAATCTATTGATCCCACCATACTTTATCATTTCTAGTTAAAGTAGGTACATTTGGATTAAATGTAATCTCATCATTACCATACATGAAACGAGAAGGAATAGCGATACCATCATTAGGTGTTAAAGCAGGCATTCCTGTACGTCTCCAATCGTTATAAGGCTCTAAAGTACCATATAGTGCGATAGCTTTTTGTACCATAATATCATTCATTGTGATATTACCTACACCTGGATCATTAGCCGCTAAAAATGCAGTAGGATCTCCAGTTCCAAAGAAAGTGAAAGCAGCATTTACACCAGCAGTCCAAGCCGCATGAATATCAGCATCAGAACCTCCAGACATCATTAACGCTTCTGCTTCTAAGAATTTTAATTCACGGAAGGTAATTAATGGTTGATTATAATTAGCTACTAAAAATGGATGAGAAGGATCAAACGTTTGATCCAAAAGTGCTAAACGATCCGCATCACCTGTATTTGTCATAATATCGCGGTAAGTCGGATGGAACTCAATATCTCCTGTCCGATCACGATTGAAAATATACCATCCTGCAGCAGAAGTACCACCACCAGGATAGTCAAGTGTCATATCCTCATTCGCACTTGTGAAAGCTTGAGCCGCAGAAGCCAAGGCTCTACCATAATTAGCATTATCAACCAATCCTAAGTGTAAGTAACCACGTGCTTTGATAGCATGTGCAACTTTTACCCAAATCGCAACATAGTCATCATAAGTTCCACCATCAGGGATATCATAATACAAGTCATTGTCTGGCTCTAATGGAATTGTACCAGCGTCACCGCTTAACTTAGCAATAGCATTATCTAATAATGCAAAAATGGTATTATAAAGAGACTCTTGTGAATCAAAAGTAGGAAAGTTATCACCAATGTTATCAATTCCTTGTAAAGTATTACTAAAAGGAATATCCCCCCAAACATCTGTTGCGTTCATTAAGTGATATGCAATTAAAATATCAATTACACCTTCATAATGGTTAAGTTCACTTTCTATCGCTTTATTTTTAAGTATAGTAGCTTCATTAAAAATATTTGCATAAGTATTGACCCATGCTGTATTAAATGCAGCAGGAGTATAACCAGAATAATTATTAATAGATGACCACTGACGTGCAACACCTTCAGCTTGCTGCGTTGCGATAGCAGAAAAACGAGAAAAATCTCCACCATATATCTGAGCAATCTCTAACTGTACTACAGGCAAGATTACATCTACGGATACATCTATAGGGCGATTTGGATTTTCGTTAATATCTCCAAAGTAGTTTTCACAAGAGGTAAGTCCTAGTGCTAATACTACTAAGCATAAACTTAATATTTTACGAAACATTATTTTATATTTTGAAGTGAATTTATCCCAACAAGAGATATGGTGGCAAAATATATTGACATATATTTTGCCACTAACTCACCTTAATTTTTAAAAACTATAATTTGATGGTTGTTCTTAGAAACGGATATTTAATCCAATGATTACAGAACGAGTAGAAGGCATGTTAAAGTAATCGAAACCTTGTGCGTTTCCGTTACCCTCTAAACTTGTTTCTGGATCAACACCTTCATAAGGTGTATCAAACCACAAGTTACGTCCGCTTACACTTAAAGTAGCCGATTGTACTGCATTTTGTAAGTTTAACCATGCTGGATCAATATCTAAACCAATAGAAACTTCACGAAGACGTACCCAACTAGTTTCTTGTACAAACTGCTCATCTACACTACCAAAACCACCTACATCACTAGTCCAATAGTTTTGTCCACGAGTGATCGCGATGTCATTTGGAGCACCGTCAGAACGCTTAACACCTGCAATAGGAGTAGGATCCTCTTCACGAGTTTCTGCTGTAAATTGAGAACGACCGAAGAACGTTAATGCCCAAGCTGTACCATTCCACATTTGACCACCTTCTCTTACATCTAATAAGAAAGAAGCAGTAACTGGTCCGAAAGAGAAAGAGTTATTCCAACCAATAGTAAAATCAGGGTTTGGATTACCTAATACACGTAATGTTCCATCTGCAATTTGATGACCATATTCAGGATTTGCTGTGAATTCTCCTGTAACTGGATCTGTTGAACCAGGATTATCATCAATAACAATATCTCCTGAAGGAATTCTTAAACCGTCATCTACAGTACTGTTAGGATCAAAATCCAAAGCACCTGTACGTAAGTAAGCACCACCAAATAATTGACCATAAAGCTCACCTGCTACTAAGAATGTACCTGTACCCGTGAAACCACCAATTTGTAAACGCTCTAAACCAGGACCTAAAGAAACAACTGTAGTACGGTTACGGTCAAAATTTACTTGTGTGTTCCATGTAAAACTTTTAGATTCTACAGGAGTAGCATTTAAGATAATTTCAAGACCTGTAGCTTCAATTTCTCCTGTGTTTAAGAATGCTGAAGTATAACCAGTCGTTGCAGGTAAAGAAGCATTTACGATTAAATCCTCAGAAGTACGATCATAGTAAGAAACATCTAAACCTAAACGGTTCCCGAAGAAACGGAAATCAAGACCCGCTTCAAAAGCAGTAGTTGTTTCAGGTATTAGATTAGGGTTACCTAATACGTTACTTTGAGCAAAACCACTAACATTATTAAAAGGGAAAGCGTTATCGTCACCCCAGCCATCACCAGGTGTAGGACTAACAAATACCGTACTAGTTACATAGTCTTGAGGAGCACCACCGCCTACTTGAGAGTAAGATAAACGTGCTTTAGCATAAGACCACACATCTTTAGTAGTATTATCAAATAACTCAGAGAAAACAAATCCTAAGTTAACAGAAGGATAGAAGAAACTAATAGCATTAGCGTCAAATGCAGAAGCAGGATCAATCAAAGTAGAAACCCAGTCTTGACGAGCAGTCAACCCTAAGTAAACCATATCTTTCCAGCCTAAGTTAGCTTGAGCATAGATACCTGCAGTTTTTCTTCTATTGATAAACTGATCAGAAGTGATAGAAGCCGCATTTGTAATATGTACAAAATCTTGAATTGCTAAACCATCACCTACCTTGTAATTATTCTCCAAGTAACGAGAGTATAGATTTGTACCTACCAAGTAATCTATAGAGAAGTCCTCATTAATTTTACCCGCACCTGTTGCATTAAAATAAATATCTGTAACCTGTGAGAAATAATCATCATGAATTACACGACCACTAGGAGCCGTACGAGAATTAATTTCAAAGTTTTGCTTACGAGTGTCAGAGTAAAAGTCAGTACCAATCTTAGCCGAGAAGTTTAACCATTCACTAACTCCATAATTAACAGCGATGTTACCAAACATACGGTCAACATTCTCATCTCTCAATGTATTATTAACTGTCCAGAAAGGGTTATCATAACCACCACCACCACGATAGTTTCTTTGACGACCATCAGGAAACTCATAAGATAACTGAGTATTTACTGGATCAGAAAATCCACCTGCATTATCAAAAGTAGCAGGTGTACGCAATAAACCTAGCATCAAACCAGATGTATTAGAACCTTGCTGAACACGACCAAACTGAGAAGAAATATAACTAGCAGAAGTACTTACTGTTAAGTCATCTGTTACCTTTAAGTTACCACCAAAAGATAATGTGTTTCTATCGTAAGTATTGTTTGGTGTAATACCTTCCTGTGTTAAGTTAGAGAAACTTGCACGGAATGTAGCTTTATCATTTCCACCATCTACAGATACTGTATTCGTGTAAGACTGTCCTGTTTGGAAAAAATCACCTACATTATCAAAAGGAATTACTGCAGCACCTGCACTAGGATCATTCTGATCTACTATCCTACCTCTAGGATCATATTCATAATCCGTAGCACCATCATATCTCAACGTAGAAATTTCAGGTCCCCAAGATGTAGATGACCCAGTTTCTGGAGCATTATAAGCACCATTCCAACCCTGAGCATACTTATTTTGTAACTCAGGCATGTTCGTAATTTCATCAAAAGCTGCACTTGTATTAACAGTTACATTTAATCCTTTCGATGATTTACCTTTCTTAGTCGTAATAATTACAACACCTTGTGCACCATCCAAACCATATAATGCAGTTGCAGCTGCACCTTTAAGAATGTTTACACTTTCAATATCTGCAGGATTGATATCCATTCCGCGATTACCAACTGCTGTACCTGCAGTTGCTGTACCACTACCATCTCCACGAATTCCTGAGTTTAGTGAAGAATTATCAATACGTACACCATCCACAATAAACATTGGTTGATTGTTACCAATCAATGACGTTTGACCACGAATAACAATACGAGAACCACCTCCAGCTTGACCAGAAGAACGGATAACATTTACCCCAGCAGCTTTACCACGAAGTGCATCTACTACGTTAGGTGTTGCAGCTTTCTCAATGGCTTCTCCATCTACACTTTGTGTAGCATAACCAATTGATTTAGCATCACGAGAAACACCTAATGCTGTTACAACAACTTGATCTAATTCGATACCTTCTGACATAGTAACATCGACTACGTTTCGAGCACCGATCTCTACTTCTTGAGTATTGTATCCTGTGTAACTGAATACTAATATACTTGAACCTTCCGGAACACTGATTTTGTATTTCCCGTCCAAATCTGTAGATACACCAGAAGTTGTACCTTTTACCAGTACATTCACACCAATAAGTGCTTCTGATTTATCATCAGTTACTGTACCAGTTACCGTTCGTTGAGCCCAGATAGAACCAGCTACGAACATAACCATTGCGACAATTAGTGAGAGTCTTTTCATGCAATATTGCGTTTTAGTTAATAAAGTAAAATTGCTATGTCCTAGAGTGATTATAAACTTTAAGACCCTCAAAAATAGTTTTTTTTAAGAGTTTTTTAAGAAATGATTAAATTCTTTAACATTTTTTACAAAAAATTGATGTGACAATTAGATGGAAAGAGCGATACATTAGTTTTAGTTTTTTATAAAAGAAGAGATTTACATATT
>CAYLSF010000379.1:0-6612 GCA_964385675.1 uncultured Saprospiraceae bacterium | reverse complement strand
TAAACATTGCTGAACAAATTGTTATTTTTAAAATAAAATCTTGATTATCAAAGCTTAACAAGTCTATTACCTATTACCTATTACCTATTACCTATTACCTATTACCTATTAATGCATTCTATCTCCTCTCAGTTCTAATTCTTTCATCAATTTTGCTTCAAAATCAAGATATTCCTGCCAACGCGTCTTAACTTTTTCTTCATCTGCATATTCTTTGGCAAGGTCGATAAAAAGTCTGTAGTGACCAGCCTCCGCTACCATGAATTTATGGTAAAAAGATTTAAGATTATCATCTGAAATATGAAGGGATAAACGACGGAAGCGTTCACAACTTCTGGCCTCTATTAAGGCACAAATTAATAGCCGTTCTAATAATCTATCTTCTCGGCTTCCCCCTTTTTTCTGAAAACTCAATAATCGGTTAACATATTCATCTTTACGTTGACGTCCTAGTTTGAGCTCACGCTTTTTCAACTCTGCTAATACCAATCTGAAATGCCCCCATTCCTCCGTTACAATAGGTGCTAATTCACTCACTAAGCGTTCTTTATCAGGAAATTGCTGAATTAAAGAAATACAAGATGTAGCAGCTTTTTGCTCACAATAGGCATGATCCGTTAGAATTTCTTCTAAACTTATTTCTGCTAAATTCACCCAGCGAGGATCGGTCGCTAATTTTAATCCTAACATAGTTTTGGTAATTGTTCCAATAATCCTACCTGCCCTGCCTTCACCAGCAACAAGTATTAACTTAACGTTATGTAATTGGGTAGTAAAATTTTAATAATCAAATAAGTATAAGAGAAAAGTCATGCAAAAGGTAAATCAACACAAACTTGCACGACAAAAAATGTGAGACAAAAATACGGATTATCTTTTAAAAAAGTTTTATTAGGTTATTGTTCCGCTGATTTTGAATCAGCCATTAATATCTTGAAACCGTTGATTCATGAAACAACTGACTAACAGAAAGTATATAAGATTCAAAAAGTATATAACACTACTCCACATACATCAACCGATGCCGCTCCACCCGTGCTTCCTCCGATAGCTATTGGGAGCTGAAAAGATACAGAGATGCACAAAGTTTTGTTTTTAGTTAATTGATAAAGCTATATTTACCCTCTCCTTTTCATATATCCATTCCCTTTATTCATGGATTAAATATCCATTTTGATAAATAATTGACCTCGTTTAATGAAAAATCTACTATTTTCGACATTATTCCAAACCGACCAAAATAAATTATGATTGATATACCACTTAAAAAAATAGGAATAGGATGTTTACTATTTCTATTGCCTCTGACTTTTTTCGGGCAACGCACCATTTCTGGAATTGTCAAAAACTCGGAATCAGAAGAGCGAATGCCCTTTGCTAATGTCCTGATTAAAGGAGTAAATAAAGGCACAACGACCAATGTAGATGGCTACTTTACCTTACTAAATGCGCCCACAGATACCATCCGATTACAAGTTCAGTATATTGGCTATGCGACCAAGGAGCAATTTATAGCAGCGGGTACAGAAGATATTACAGATTTAGTGATTGAGTTATCAACGGGGGTAGAACTCAATGAGATAACTGTTCAAGCCAAGTCTTTTAAGATTATGAATGCCACAGAGGGGATTAGTACCTTAAGGATTGCCCCCGAAAAATTGGCTTTATTACCGAATGTAGGAGAAGTTGATATTTTTCGTTCTTTACAGTTGATGCCTGGCGTAAGTAGTAGTAATGAAAGTTCTTCGGGCTTATTTGTGCGAGGGGGAACGCCTGACCAAAACTTAGTTTTGTTTGATGGTATGACCGTTTATAATGTCGATCACTTTTTTGGTTTTTTCAGTGCTTTTAATGCTGATGCTGTAAAAGACGTACAATTATTTAAAGGAGCTTTTCCTGCAAAATATGGAGGACGATTATCGGGCGTAGTCGATTTGACGGGAAAGACGGGAAATCCTAATAAGTTTAGTGGAAATGTAGGGGCAAATCTATTGAGTGCAAAAGCCAGCGTACAAGTCCCGATTTTTGGGAAAGGTTCATTATTAGTCAGTGGTCGTCGTTCTTATACCGATATTTTACGGAGTAATGTCTATGAATCTATTTTCTCTGTATTTAATCAATCTGCCTCTAATGTGCCCGATGCGATACGAGATAATTTAACGACGGTAGAACCCGACTTTTATTTCTATGATTTCAATGCGAAATTAAGTTTTCAACCCTCTGAAAAAGATGTGGTTTCTCTAAGTTTTTATAATGGAGAAGATAACTTAATAGAGCAGAATAATATTGATTTAGATATTGATTTGCCTGGTGATACACCCGATAGATTGGTATTAATAGATATTGCGGAAGATTCAGGTTGGGGAAATACAGGAGGAAGTTTAAAATGGTCTCGTCAATGGAATCCTAAATGGTATTCTAATGTACTATTTGCCTACTCTCGCTATTTTTCTAAATATGACAGGACCGTCAATTTAAAAATTACCATTCCAGAACTAGACAGTACACAATTGGATCAAAACTTCACGACATTTGAAGATAATGAAGTCTTGGACTATACCTTCCGATTTGATAATGAAATCCAACTCAATGAAAAACACAAAGTAGAAGTAGGAGTATTAGCGGCAAGAGTTGGAGTAGATTATTTATTACGAAGAGATGATACGCTTACCATTTTAAATGAAGTTCAAGAGGGGGACTATGTTGCAGCTTACCTTTCGGACACATGGAAACCAAGTAAAAGTCTAACCATCAATGCAGGCGTACGAGCAACCTATTACGGTCTTAATGAAGAAATTTATTATGCCCCTCGCTTTTCAGCAGAATGGAAAGTAACCGATGATTTTAGGCTAAAAACAGGAGTTGGCAGACATTTTCAATTTGTCAATCGAGTCATTAACGAAAGTATTACCGAAGGGTCAAGGGATTTTTGGTTGCTAGCAGATGATGAACTCATAGAAGTCAGTAGTGCCGATCACTATGTCATTGGTGCATCTTATTCTTACAAAGGTTTTGTATTTGATGTAGAAGCCTATCATAAGGATTTTTATAATTTGGCTGAATTTTCTTTACGTTTTCAACGAAATGATACCGAAGTCAACGAGCTTTTCTTTAATGGAAATGGTTATGCAAGAGGAACAGAGTTTTTAATACAAAAAGCACAAGGTAAATATACGGCATGGGCAAGTTACACCTTAGCAGAAGTTATTTATACTTTTCCTGGGTTAAATGACGGCAATCCATTCCCAGCCTTACATGATACTCGTCATGAGTTTAAAACAGTTCATTCTTGGGAAGCTAATGAAAAATGGACATTGGCGTTGACCTGGATTTATGCATCGGGCAAACCCTTTACAGAACCTGATGGTCAATACACAATTACCTTATTAGATGGTTCTCAAAACGGTTATATTAGCGTCGGTGAGAAAAACGGTTCTCGCTTACCCGATTATCATCGTTTAGACGTTTCAGCTACGGCTAAATTTGATTTGTGGGGATATGATGGTACAGGCAGTATTTCTGTTTTCAATCTTTATGGTCGCCAAAATGTATGGTATAGAGAATATGACTTTCAGCAGTCTTCGCCTGTTATTTCCGATATTTTATATCTAGGGTTTACCCCCAATGTATCCGCTACACTTTCTTTTTAAAATTGGACAATCGACAATCGACGTTCGACAATCGAGATATTTCGAGAATCGAATGTCAATTGTCGATTGTCGATTGTCGAGTCAAAAATGAAAAAACTATATTTTTTAATATTGCCAATTCTATTTCTTGCCGCTTGTGGTGAAGATGAAACACCGCCAAGTAATAAATTCGTCATTGAAGCTTTTCTCTTCGCAGGTGAGCCAGTAGATGATATTTATATTAAAACCACTTTTCCAATTACAGAGGAAGAAGATATATCTGAGCCAATTAGTACAGCTACGGTCACGCTATATAAAGAGAACACGGCTTATACCTTAATTCCATCCGATAGTGCGGGCTATTATCATTATCCTGATTCTAATTTAATGGTAGAAATTGGAGATGAATTTCAAATAGAAGTCACGCATGATGGCATTACTGCAACAGCAGAAACATTTGTACCTGAACCGCCAACAGGCTTACAAGTCATGCCAGATACGCTAATATTTCCACCTTTAAATAATGCAGACTCTACCCGTGCCATTATCGCCGCCTTACAAATGAATGCAACTTGGGATAATCCAAACGAGGATTTTTATTATTTAGTGATTGAAACAGTAGGAAATATAGAACCGGTATTTCCAGCTTCTGTGCAAGACTTACTAGCTCGATTTAGATATGTCTCAGAACCAACGGATGGTAATGTTATCACGGTGCCTGGTGTTGGATTTACTTTTTTAGGAACACATAAAGTCAAACTTTATCGTATTAATCAAGAATATGTGGATTTGTACTTAAATCAAGAGCAAGATTCCAGAGACTTAAACGAGCCACCTACCAATGTAACAAATGCACTAGGGGTATTTTCTGCCTTTAGTAGTCAAGAGGTATTGATGGAGGTCGTGCGGATGTAAGGATTAATACGATACTAAATTCATTTAACACTCCTTTCTGATATGATTTCAAAAAGCATAGGATTTTATGCTGAAATAAGAATAAATTCAATACTTTAGACACCGTAAATTAAACCTTATAATAATGAAAAAAGTAATCCTAACAGGCGGAACAGGAATGGTTGGGCGTTTAGTGTTAGACTATTGTTTAGCGGATGACACTATTACAGAGGTAGTGTCTTTGGTACGTAGAACGGCTAAGGTGACCCACCCAAAATTAAAAGAGGTTATTATTAAAGATTTTACCAATTATACGGCTCATGCGGATTTATTTCAAAACATAACAGCAGCTTATTTTTGTATTGGTGTTTACACAGGACAAGTGCCTGATGAGCAGTTTAAGCAAATCACGGTAGATTATGCGGTGGCGTTTGGACAAGCATTGAAGGCAAATAGCCCAAATGCAACGTTGTGTTTATTGAGTGGAGCAGGAGCAGATCGGACAGAAAAAAGCCGAGTATCTTTTGCTAAATATAAAGGCATGGCAGAAAACCGATTGTCTGCTTTGGGTTTGGGTGGGTTTTATACCTTGAGACCAGGCTACATTTATCCCGTTACGCCTCGTCAAGAACCGAATCTAATGTATAGCATTAGCCGCTCTTTGTATCCGCTAATTCGGCTATTTGGTAAAAATAGTAGCATTAAATCGACGGAATTAGCAAGAGGAATTTTTAATGTAGGACTGCAAGGAGCCAAACAGGAAATTTTAGAAAATCGGGATATATTGTTGACTGTTGGTTCTTAGTTATCAGTTCTTGGTTATCGGTTATTTGTTTGAAAATCAACGGATAACTAATAACCAAGAACCGATAACAACGTCGAAAAACATACTTGATGGACAAAATCAAGCGATTAAAAAAAACTTAGCAAAGAACCAAACCTACCCCAAAATCACCCCTTCCCGTCTTTCATCGGCTATGGCAACTAAGTTATCTTTTTCCTTGACCACAGCATGAACGCCACCAAAGTATAAGGACTTTTGATTAAATAAAATTAAGTCTTGTGGAATTTCTTTTTCAGTTGGTAGGGCTTCAAAGCCTTCGGTTTCGATATTAAATTGATTACTCGAAAGGTGAATACGAGGAGCTTCTACGGCATCTAAAGGCGACAGACCATAATCTAGTAACAAATGTAAAACTTGCATAATCATAGAAGGAATACGACCCGCACCGCCTGTGCCTAGACTCGCTTTGAATTGATGTTGGGCATCCAAGACTAAAGTCGGTGCCATCATGGAAGATAAGCGAACATTGGTTTTCCAATTGTGAAATCCTTCAGGGACTAAAGCGGCTTCGCCTAACATATTATTCCACATCATTTCAGTGCCCTCTATATAGAAACCATTACCTTCTCCATTGGTAGAAGTTAAACTTACGGCATTTCCTTGTTTATCTACGATGTTAAAGTGTGTGGTGCTACCATGTTTAGAGGTATGTTTTTTTAGATTTTCGGTTAAGGCTTTGGCTAACTCATGCGGTAATTTTCCAAAATCCGCTACGGTTTCTAATGTGCGATGCAGATTTAAAATATGCGTTTTGCTTAAATGATTGGTCGTCGCTTGCGTTAGATTCATCATCATTAACGCAATCAATGAACCGCCTGTACTGGGTAAAGGATTGGTTAAAATCTCATGGTTGTTATACGCAAAACGCAACGGTTCTCGAATAATGACTTCATATTGTTCAAAATCTTCACGGGTCAAATACCCTCCTTCAGTTTGTTGGGTTTGGGCTATCTTTTGAGCTATTTCGCCATGATAAAATGCCTTTTCTCCTGCTCTACTGATGTAGTCTAAAAAGTCTGCAATATTCGGTACATGATGCGTTGCCCCTGCTTTTTTGATTTGGTTATTTTTATCAAAAAAGATAGATTGGGACAAAGGCGAAACCCTAAAAATAGGTTCTAATAATTTTAAATCTAAGGCTTGAAACGGTACGAGTTCAATCCCGCTTTTTGCAAACTCCATAGCGGGTTATACTAAGGTTTGCATGGGTATAGAGCCAAAATCTCGATGCAACGCAAACATACC
>CAYLSF010000378.1:0-6633 GCA_964385675.1 uncultured Saprospiraceae bacterium | reverse complement strand
CTATATGATGTTTTATACCTCTACTTTGGCATAACCGTTTTATGAAATTCCAAGGCAAATCCTCCAAATGTAACTACCTAGACAACCACAAAACCAATTTTGCGTTATCTTACAAAATCATTTTTAACGATGTTAAATTGAAAAATATGAAGCAATTTATTTTAATGATAAGTTTATTCGTTTTTGGAGTAAATATGCAAGCTCAAAGCTTAGATAACTATAGACTAATGTCTGATGAAGCATTAAAATTAAATGTCGATATACCAGAGTATATTCCAATTCAACAAGTCAATGATGTAAGCCTTAAACAAACGCTATTGCATAAAAAATGGGATAAAAATTATGCCTATTCGTATGATAAATTAGCCTTTTTCTGCAAAATAGAAGTAAAACTGGAAAAGCAAACCAAACTTCCAATCAAGGTGAGATTAGGAGAAGTTAATTATACCGAAAAACTAGAAGGAAAACCCTATTCTAAATTCTATTAAAAATATAGGATGTATGACCTGCCTTTTTCAGCAGGTCATACATCCCAAATTCCTTAGTCACTTACTCTCGTCTGTACCTTCAAACTCAATGTCGTATCACTCACCCCATTCAATACAGCCACATTAATACCATCAGAAATACCCACCTTTACAGAGCGTTTTTCAAATTTTTGATCACTCATCTCTACTTCTACAAAAGTAGAATCTCCATCGTAAATTACATCCCGTTCCTTCAAGGCTAAAACTTTATCTTTTTTGTCCAAAATAATATCTGCACTTGAACTATACCCCGCTCTCAAAAATACATCATCCGTTTGACGAATATCTGCCTTAATTTGAAATTTAACCGTCCCTTCTTCCAATTCGCCTTTGGGCGAAATATATTCCAACACAGCAGAAATACTAACATTTTCTAAAGCTCCTACCGTTAAGACTAAAGGCATTCCCTCTTTTAACTTACCGACATCCGATTCATCAATTTTCCCATCAAAAATCAAAGAATTCATATCCGCAACAATGGCAATCGTTGTTCCTTCATTAAAGTTATTTCGCTCAATCACAGATGCCCCTTCTTCCACAGGTACATCTAGCACCATGCCTGTAACCGTTGCTTTTACAATATTGGAAACTTGCTTTGTTTTTTTAGAAGCTCCTTCTTTGAGTAATTGCAAATTGTTTAAAGCCGCCTCTAATTCTTGATTACGAATATCTACTTCGGTTTCAAATTGCTTTACACTACGGGTTGACTCAATCTTAGCGTTTTCTAATTGACTTTTTCGCAATTCTAAATCTAATTCTAATTGATTAAAATCTTGCTTAGAAATCACACCATCCTCATATAATTGCTGCTGACGATTTTTCTCTCTGAGTGCATTATCATAGTTAATCTGAGCTTGCTCAACATCTCTTTTATTATTAAATACCCCTTTCTGACGCGTCAATTCCCTTTTGGCATCATTTAAACGAATACGAGCTAACTCTACACTACTTTGTGCATTATTAATATTTACAGGACTCGGCACCAATTTAATTTTAGCAATCGGATCACCTTTTCTAACCTGCTCTCCTGCCTCTACATACAGTTTTTCTACAATTCCAGATACTTGTGGTTTAATATTAATTTCTTTACGAGGCTTAATCGATCCTGTAGCCACGGTCTTTTTGACAATATCCGTTACAAATGGCTTTGTTGTTTCATACACTATTGGATCGGTCGTATTTTGCTCATAAAAATAACTCACTAACCAAACCGTTAAGGCTAGAAAAACGACTCCTAAAACACCGTATAAAATCTTTTTTATCATTTTACTTAATTGTTATAATTGTTGAACCTATCAACCGACAGGCAGATTCAAATTATTTTTAAAAATCTCCGTGTAACTCAGTATCTTTTCCGCGAACTCCGTGTCATACTACTCATCCCTAAGAGCCACCACAGGACTAATATTAGCCGCATGACGAGCAGGAATCCATCCTGCAATCAATCCACACACAATTAATAAAATCAACGCTCCAAAAGCAACTTGCCACTCTATTTCAGGACGATGAAAAAATTCACTTTCTACTCCAAATGTTTCCAATAAATAGGCAATGGTTGCTATAAATCCCGTACCGATTAATAACCCTAAATACCCTGCTATCGTCGTAATGAATACCGACTCTAAAAGGACTAAAGAAATAATAGAATTGGGCGTTGCTCCCAAAGCCTTCCTTACACCAATTTCTTTGGTTCGCTCTTTTACCGTAATCATCATAATGTTACTTACCCCAACTATTCCCACAGAAAGTAGTAATAAACCAATCACTCCAACAAAAAGATTTATCGCACTAAACAGCCCTTGAAACTTAGCAAATTCCTCTCCTTGATTATAAGAGCGAATTCCTTGTTTATCTTCTGGATCTATGATGTGCCGTTCAGCCAATAATAGTTTTAGGTTTCGCTCAACTTCTTCCACATCTACATTATCATAAGCAGTACAAACAAACCAAGCTATCTTATTTACTTGATTCGAGATTTGCTGTGCGGTACTCATTGGCATAAACACATTTTGTAACTCCTCGCGATTATCACCACTCGAATTTTTTAAAGTAAAAACCCCAACTATTAAAAACTCATTTCCTTTAATGCGTAAATATTGCCCTACTGCTTCCTCGTTTTCAAATAAAACTTCCTTTACTCGTTTCCCTATCACAATCACTTTCCTTCGCTCTTCTTCATCTCTATCATTCAAAAATCGTCCATTCAGTAATTGATAAGGCATTACCGCAAACCCTTCGGGTAATTCCCCTCGAATTTCAAAATTGCCCTCTTTATCTTTTCGGACTATCTTATCATTTGGCACATATACTCTAGGGGCAATTCGATGTATTTCTGGAAAGTTTGTCCGAATCGCTTCTATATCACTATTGGTAAATTGAATCCTTCGTCCCGCAGGTAACCCCTTATAAGGCTTTGCCGTAGGATTCGTCCAAACGAATAGGGAATTAGATGCCATATCTCCAAACATTCGCATTACACCATTTTCCATTCCTTTACCAGACCCCAGCAAAAAGACAAACATAAATATCCCCCAAAACACCCCAAAGGAAGTGAGAAAGGTTCGGAGTTTATGCTTCCGAATGGTACTCAGTATTTCTTGCCACTTATCTTTATCAAACATCAAAAATGTGTTGATGTGCTGATGTGTTGTTGTGTTTACGTTTTTCCATCAATACGTCAACACATCAACACATCAACACGTCACTAAGACTTCATCGCTACTACAGGATTTATTTTTATGGCTTGCAATGCAGGTATTAGTCCTGCTAATGCACCACTAAATATTAAAATTGTATTGGCATAAATTGCCATGGATAAATTCACTTGTGGATTTCTAAAAAATTCAGATTCTGCTTCTAGTGCGGTCAAAAGGGTATCAACACCATGAATCAAACCTACACCAAATAACAACCCTAAATACCCCGCAATAGCAGTCACCACTACAGATTCTAAAATAATCATAGTTAAGATAGATTTAGGCGTTGCTCCTAGTGCCTTTCGCACCCCAATTTCTTTCGTTCTATCTTTTACTACAATCAACATAATGTTACTCACGCCAATCATACCCGCTAAAATACTTCCAATACCAACCACCCAAATAAAGGATTTTATCGCTGTAAAGAAATCCCTAAAGGTTCTAAACTCCTCCATATTATTATTGATGTAAATAGCTTGATTGTCTTTAGGATCAAAATTATGCAGAGCTGCCATTTTTGCTCTCACTTCTTCTTCTACCCGCTTTGAATCTGCCAAATCATCTGTTTTTAGCGTAAACATCAACTGATGAATCCTATCTGAACCTTCATATATTTTTTGAGCCGTCGTAATTGGAAAGTATATCATTTCCATTTCTCTATCACTCCCTGTATCTGTAAATACACCGACAATTTTGTACTTTATCCCATCAATATTCAAATAATCCCCAAGCGGTTCTTCATCGGCTTCAAATAGACTTTCTTTGACCAATCGGCCAATGCAGATCACTTTTCGAGATTCTTTAATATCTACATCATTAATAAATCTTCCGTGATCCGTAATTGTATTTTCCAAGACTTGATGATCAGGATGTACAGCCCTCAATCTAAAAGTTCGGCTTTTATTCCCCCTAGTCACCTGAAAACTACTATTTAGGTAATATCGTCCTGTTATTGCATCTGCTCCTTCGATGCCTTTGAGCATCTCATAATCTTCGCCGGTAAATTGGATTCTACGACCGACAGATAAGCCTTTGTAAGGCATAGAAGTTTCTCCTCGCCACATCCAAATACTATTGATAGCATCATCTTTAAAATTATGTTCTACTCCTGATTGCAGTCCTTGTCCTGCCCCCATCATCACTACCAATATGAAAATACCTAGAAATACCCCCAGTGCTGTTAGCATTGTCCGTAGCTTATGCCTACGAATTGAATTAAATATTTCCTGCCATACGTCTATATCAAACATTCTTTTAGTGATTAGCAGTCAGTGGCTAGTGATTAGTCTTGATCTAACCACTAGCCACTAACCACTCTAAACTAACTAACTATTAAACCGTCTTTAAGGCGGATGATACGATTGGTTTTTGCTGCAATATCATTTTCATGTGTTACGATTAACATCGTAATACCTTGACTATTCACTTCTTTAAAGATTTTCATTACATCGTAGGATGTTTGCGTATCCAATGCACCTGTTGGTTCATCCGCTAAAATAATTTTAGGTTGAGTAATTAAGGCTCTTGCAATAGCAACACGTTGTTGCTGCCCACCAGAAAGTTCAGTTGGAAGGTGATCCGCCCAATCTTTCAACCCTACTTTATCTAGATAGTCTAATGCTATTGCAAGGCGTTCCTTTCGCTTTACTTTTTGATAATAAAGCGGCAACGCCACATTTTCCTGTGCGGTTTTAAAGGGTAATAAATTAAAGGATTGGAATACAAAACCAATAAGTTGATTTCTATACTGTGCAGCTTGTGTTTGATTGAGGTTTTGAATTAATTTATTATCTAGTTTGTATGTACCTTCATCATAATCATCCAAGATACCTAAGATATTTAACAAAGTAGATTTGCCAGAACCCGACGAACCCATAATGGATACAAACTCTCCTTCTTCTATAGTCAAATCGATCCCTTTAAGTACTTGTAACTTATTCTGACCGACTTGATACGCTTTTCTTAGGTTGCTCAATTGGATCATAGATAACTTAAAATTCCAAATCACAAATTCCAATTCCCAATTTTTTAAAGGCAATTTGGAAGGTAAAATTTGGATGGTTTTAATGTGATTTGCTAAAAGTAAAAAGACTTTTTTACAACAATTGTTAAAATCATCTTAACATCTACTTCTAAAGACAGGATTTTCGATAAAGGATTGCATTTAGCCGATAAAATTCCTAAAAACAAAAATAGAATTTTGTCGGTTTAAATGAAGAATCTACTCAGAGGTAGATAGGTCTTAAATTTTTATCAATTGAAAATTTAAGACCATTGAATAACTTATGAAATATTACTTTTGCAAAAATTTTAAAGTCATAAACTGTTGTCTCCAAAACGGATAACAAATAACAGACAACTAAATAATACATTATGCGATTGATAATTAGTATTACATTAGCTGGGTTAATAATTTTTGGTTTTTCAAAATGTGTAATGCCCAATAAATATAGTGTAATTGCACCAGGCGTATGGCGTGCTGTTTTAAAATTGGAGGGTAAAAAGCCGAACCCTGCCAAGCCTCGTAATAAATTACCAAAGCGAGATGAACAAATCATTTATGAAGAGGTGACAGAAGGCGAGTTACCCTTTACGTTTGATGTAGTCTATGATTCAGAGGATAAATTCCATTTAGAAATCATTAATGGAGACGAGCGGATAATTGTTGATGATATTGCTTATGGCAGAAATAGAGTCAATGGATTAGATACTATTCGGATTGAGTTTCCGATTTATGAATCCTACATTTGGGCCGTTTATGAGCATAACGTAATAGAAGGCGAATGGGTCGTAACCACCAAAGACAACTATAAAATACCATTCATTGCCCGTCAGGGGAAAGATTATCGTTTCACCAGTCTGCGGAAAGAACCTATAATGGATGTGAGCGGAAAATGGCAAGTAAAATTTGAAGTAGAAACGGAGAATCCTTATGATGCGATTGCTGAATTTAAACAAGATGGAAATTATCTAACGGGTACGTTCCTAACCGAAACAGGGGATTATAGATTCTTACAAGGTACCGTTCAAGACGATAAACTCTATTTATCTTGTTTTGATGGTTCTCATGCCTTCTTATTTGAAGCGAAAATCTTAGAAGATAAAACGCTATCAGGTGCTTTTTGGTCAGGCAAGCACTATAAAACAACTTGGACAGGTATCAAAGATGACAAAGCAACCCTCAAAGATGCCTATGAACTGACTTATCTAAAAGAAGGCTATGATAAAATGGCTTTTACCTTTCCAGATGTCAATAATCAATCTGTTTCTTTGAGTGACGATAAATACAAAGGAAAAGTAAAGTTGATTCAAATATTTGGTACATGGTGTCCAAATTGTAGAGATGAAACTACTTTTCTATCCAATTATTACAATGAATTAAAATCAGAGGATTTAGCCGTGATTGGCTT
>CAYLSF010000377.1:0-6646 GCA_964385675.1 uncultured Saprospiraceae bacterium | reverse complement strand
TAAAAAAGTGGTTTATGATGCCATGAAAAAGGATTTAATCGCTATTCAAAAACTATGGGCAGCGGCTTAATATTTAAATTTATTTAAAAAAATGAAAAATACATTACTCCTAGTTACAACTCTTTTATTACTCTCTTCATGCAGCAAAAATTCAAAAAGTGTTTTTGTAACCAATATTAACGAACTTAACGAAGTGGTTAGTCAAGCAACTCCAGGGACTGAAATTGTTTTAGCCAATGGCGATTGGAAAGATGTTGAAATTAATTTTTTTGGGGAGGGTTCAGCAAAAGCACCGATTACCCTACGAGCAGAGACGGCTGGAAAAGTTATGATTAAAGGGGTTTCTAATCTAAAGTTAGGCGGTAAACATTTAGTGGTTGATGGATTGTATTTCACGGAAGGCGCTTCGCCTTCTCGTGCGGTTATTCAGTATTTTATGAGTAAGGATACGATTGCCAATCATTGTAGAGTGACCAATTGCGTGATTAAAGATTTCAATAAGGCTCAACGGAACAAACAAGATTTGTGGGTTTTATTCAAGGGGCGACACAATCAACTGGATCATTGCTATCTAGCAGGAAAATCCAATAGAGGCCCAACCATCAGGGTCGATTTAGCTGGAAATGAAAGCATTAAAAACTACCATAAAATCAATAATAATTACTTTGGCCCACGACCACCGAAAGGCGGCCCAAGTGCCGAGACGATTCAAATTGGAAATAGTTATACCTCTATATGTCCGAGTCATACCATAGTCGAAAATAACTTTTTTGATAGGTGCAATGGTGAGGTGGAAGTCATTTCTAGTAAAACCAATTTTAACGAATTTAGAAATAATGTCTTTTACAAATCGGAAGGCTCACTTGTAACCCGTCATGGGAATTATTGCATTGTAGATGGTAATTATTTTATTGGAGACGAAACGGCTAATATCGGTGGTGTTCGACTAATCGGAACAGGACATTGGGTAACGAATAATTATTTCTACAACCTAAAAGGGGAAATTTTCAGAGGCCCGTTGGCGGTAATGAATGGTATCCGAAAATCTCCCTTAAACCGATATATTCAAGTGACTGATGTGGTGGTTGCTCACAATACTTGGGTTAATTGTACTTCACCGTGGCAATTTGGTGTAGGGTCAAATATTGACCAAAAAGATGTGCTTCCGCCCTCTGAAATTCGCTCTGAAACGCCAATTAGAACCTTGGTGGCAAATAATATGATTTATAATACGACTGGAGATACGATACCTATTTTGCGATATGATGCAATAGACGGTATTGATTTTAAAAGCAATGTAATTAACAATCAAGGAGTCACTTTTGAAGGCGTAGAAGGACTTGAAGTGAAGAATTTTTCTATGTCTGAGTTGGAAGAAAATATTTGGACTCCCTCGGCAGACTTATCGGATGTTGAGATTCATAATGGTTTTGAATTTGACCAAATCACCCAAGATTTATTGGGTAATTCAAGAACCAAAAATAATTCAATTGGTGCAATCAGTAGTTCAAATCAACAACCACCTAACATAATGAATTTGGCTCAATATGGCCCTAGTTGGTATGACTTAACACCACCTGAAACTGATGCTAAAACTCATTCTGCTAATACAACAGAGGAATTAATATCGTCCATAATCAATGCCAAAGATGGTGATATTATTGAATTAACTTCGGCACAATATGAACTCAGCAACCCGTTAAAAATCAATAAAAAACTAACGATACAATCTGCTGATACAGCTAATCAATCAACTATTTTTTATAACGGAAAAGCGGAAACACCTGCTTTTGAAATGAATCCAAAAGGACAATTGATATTACAATATGTCAAATTGCAAGGAACGGGTAAAAATTATGCTTTTGCGAGTTTGAAAGAAAATATGTCGAGCCTATACAATTTAAAAGTCAAACATTCTGAAATCACCAATTTTGACTACGTATTAAAAGCATACAAATACTCTTTTGCTGAAAAAATTAAATTTCACACGACAATTATTAAAAACTGTCAAAACGGTTTAGACCTTTCCGATGAAGATGATGATAGAGGAGAATATAACGCAGAAAATATTTATATCATCAATTGTCAATTTGAGGGCGTTGACCAAAATGTCATCAATTACTATCGTGGTGGATATGATGAATCGACTATTGGTGGAAATCTTGTTATCAAAGGAAGTACTTTCACTAAAAGTGGTGGAAAAGAGAAAAACGGTATCCTATTGAATACCTATGGTATTATCAATGTTGATATTACGAATAATACCTTTAAGGATAATAGCGTAAAAATGATCGCAAGATTATGGGGAGCGAAAAATAATTCAGCATCTGATAATACGATTACTAATTCGGGCAAACTCATTACGCAGCAAAATTTGCCATTGAAACTGATGTATTGATGTGCTGAGTGAAACGAAGTCCCGTACCGATAGGTCGGGATTGATGAATTTTATCTTTTTAATTTAAAACCTTAATCACAGAATAGGATGAATAAGAAAAATGTAATTGGAACACTTGTAATTATTTTTTTACAATTTAATATCGTTTTTGCTCAACATTCCTTTGAGATAAGTGGTGTATATTCATTGACATCAGAAACATTGACGAGTAATACGGATAAAAATTTAGGTCGGCAACTATTTCATTCTTACGGGATAAATGGAAAAAAAATATTCAGATCCAATGTTTTTATTCAAAGTGGAATGTTTTTAAGAAATTTTGGGACGAGTGTTCTGGTTCATGCACCTATAGCTATCGTAGATGATACACCAACGGAAATAGGTGGGAGAAGCATTGATATTCCTATCAATGTCGGTTACTATTTTCTAAATTATAATAAAATAAGATTGGGTATATCCTTAGGTCTAAATAACGGTTTTCTACTCGATCAATATCACGACTATTACGGGGTCATTATAGAAACTGTACCACTCTACAATGATTTTATCTTTCAATTTAACACTAGTGTCGAAATAGGACTGAAATTGACAGATAATATCATTTTAGATATTCGACCAATTTTTCAGCGGCAACTCAATTCAAATCTTAGTGATTATAAACAAAGTGGTATGGGCTGTCAATTTGGTATTAGTTATGCTTTTTCAAAATAATATACGATGATGAAGTCAAAAGAAATATATTTACAAGCTTAACAATAAAACCAACTTATGAATCAACCAACTGACTTTTCTCAATTAGAACAATTACAAGAAGAACAATTACCCGTTGCAAAACATAAGCTACATGACTGGACTCATTTTGCAGGATTATATGCTGCGGAACACGTAGCTGCCACTGAATTTGTCATTGGTGCTACTTTTGTCGCTTTGGGGGCAAAGACAATGGATATTATTATCGGTTTGCTGATAGGTAATATTTTAGCGGTATTGAGTTGGACACTCATCACGACTCCGATTGCCGTTGATACTCGATTGAGTCTTTATACCTACCTCAAAAAAATTGCAGGTAGCAATATGTCCAAACTCTATGATTGGGCGAATGTCTTGATTTTTACCGTGATTTCTGCCGCAATGGTCACGGTATCCGCTACGGCAGTTCGATTTGCCTTTAATATTCCCGCTCAACTCAATTGGTATCCGACCAATATTTGGTTTGTATTGATTGTCATTTTAGTGGGATTAGTGGTCGTTTTTGTAGCGATTTATGGTTTTAAAGCGGTTTCTGACTTTTCGGGAATTTGTGCACCGTGGCTTTTTGTGATGTTTACAAGTGGTGCATTGGTTTTATTACCTGCTTTATCGTTAAGCGTAGTCGGAACAGTTTTGCCCGAAAGCTGGGCAGAATTTGTACAAATCGGTAATCAATCCATTTGGACAGGTGTAAATAGTGATGGGGAACCTGGTATAGGCTTAGTCGAAGTAATTGGTTTTGGTTGGGCAGCCAATACCATTACACATTTTGGGTTGATTGATATGGCATTGCTTCGATTTGCTAAAAAGAAATCGTATGGCTTAGCGACGAGTACAGGAATGCTCTTTGGGCATTATATTGCTTGGATTGCAGCCGGTATTATGGGAGCTGGGGCTGCCGTAATTTTGGGTAAAACCATTGTGGAACTTGACCCTGGGGATGTGGCGTATTATGCCTTGGGCTGGTCAGGTTTTGTAATCGTCATCGTAGCCGGCTGGACCACGGCAATTACCAATTTATACCGAGCAGGGTTAGCAGCACAGGCTATTTTTACACAATATTCTCGTAGAGATACAACTTTAGCGGTGGGCTTATCTATGGTTGTAATTGCTTGTTTTCCGTTTGTTTTTTCTCAAATTTTACCATTGCTCACTTATGCTGGTTTATTAGTTGCTCCTGTAGGAGCGATTGTTTTTGCTGAGCACCAAATTTTTCCACGCATTGGTTACACTCGATATTGGTCTAAATATCAAGACTATACACATAGTTTTCCTGCAATTGCCTCTTGGGTTATAGGACTGATCTTTGGCTTTGGTTTGAATGCTTTAGACGTGATGTCTTTCTATTATTTGTTTATCCCAACTTGGATTTTTACCATACTACTTTACACCATTTTGGCAGGGAGATATGGGGCTAAAAAAACCTACCCCGAAGCGGAAGCCAAAGAAAAACGCTACGACGAAATAGTTGAAGCTTATCAACAAAAACTAGCAACGGAAGTCCCTCAATTCGTAAAAGATACGTCTGTATTTTCAAAACTATTAAAAGCAATCGGTTTTATAGCTTTGGGGATTACCTTAATTTTAGCTGGTAATGTCCTGTTTGGTAGTAGTGATGAAAGTTCCTATATCGCTAATCGGGATATATTTTATTTTTACGGCTTTATTTGTACCGTGACTTACTTTGTAGCAGCTTATTGGGTGATGCAACGAGGGCAAAATAAAATTGCATAATTTATATAAAAAAGTCACGAATGCACTAATAATTATTCGTGGCAAAAGCATATCATGAAACTAAATCAAACAAATCTTTCAACAATAGCCAAAGAATTACCTTCTCCGACTTATGATAGATCACTAGTCAAAACAGGTATCGTTCACATCGGAGTCGGTGGTTTTCATCGTTCGCATCAAGCGTATTATATTCATCAATTGCTAGAAAAACACAATGCTGCTGATTGGGGAATCTGTGGTGTAGGATTACGAGCAGCGGATAAAAATATGGCAGGTGTTTTAAACGAACAAGATTGTCTTTATACCTTAGTTACACAACATCCGAGTGGAAAAGTAGAAAGCGAGGTCATTGGATCAATAACAGAATATTTATTAGCTGTTGATAATCCTCAAGCCGTTATTGATAAAATGGCACATCCCGATACCAAAATCGTCTCGCTGACCATTACGGAAGGTGGCTATAACTTTAATCCAACAACGGGCGAGTTCAACTTTGACAATACAGCAATTCAACACGAATTAGCTAATCCAAATGAACCTAAAACTGTTTATGGTTACCTAACGGCTGCCTTGCGAAAAAGACGCATAAATGGATTACCGCCATTCACGATTTTATCTTGTGATAATATTCAACATAATGGTGCTGTCGCCCGAAAAATGGTCTTGACTTTTGCTCAAAAACAAGACGCAGCATTAGCGGAATGGATAAAAAATAAGGTCAGTTTTCCAAATACTATGGTCGATAGAATTACACCTGTGACGACTCCTGAGATTATCCATTATTTAAAAAATGAACACGATTTAGAAGATAAATGGCCCGTCGTCTGCGAACCCTTTATTCAATGGGTCATAGAAGATAATTTTTCTTGTGGCAGACCACTACTTGAAAAACTAGGCGTACAGTTTGTTCCCGATGTTACGCCTTATGAAAAAATGAAAATTCGATTACTCAATGCAGGCCATTCGGTTTTGGGTATAACAGGGGCGATACATGGACATCCTACAATTGATGCGTGTATGAATGATACCGTCTTTGCTCAATTTATGCGTCAATTTATGGACAAAGAAGCTACCCCGATTCTGGGCAAAATAGAAGGTATTGATATTGAAGACTATAAAGACAGTTTAGAAGAACGATTTGCCAATCCCAATATCAAAGATGGTGTGAGTCGAATCTGTTCTGAAAGTTCTGCCAAATTACCCAAGTTCTTAATTCCAACCCTCCAAGAAAATTTAGAACAAGGGGGTAGCATCAAATATGCCACCTTTATCCTAGCGGCATGGTGTTATTATAGTGATAAAGGCATTAACGAAAATGGTGATGCTTTAGAGATTATTGATGAACAAAAAGCAACCTTACATCAAGCGGCTAAGAACACAACAAATCATTGGACCGCTTTTCTTGAGCAGCCTAGTATTTTTGGTGACCTTCTTGATAATGAGCGGTTTGTTGGGGTTTATTGTGCTATGGTTCGGGGGATTTATGAGGGGAAGGGGATTCGGGGGTTGATGGAGGGGTTTGGGATAATTATTTTTTCACTCTTTATTATCGGATATTATGATAAAATATTACTACTTTAGTAAAATATTACAGAATATATCCTAAACCCAAATCATGATAATAAATTATATTAATAGAATATTATTAGGTATAAAAAGAAGTCCCAAAAAATTAATAATATCCTTTAGTGCGTTTTTAGGCATTTTATGGACTTTTATTGAGATTATATCATTCTTCTTTAATCTAAGAGGAACAGATGGTTT